>QIGA01000128.1 GCA_003229915.1 Chloroflexota bacterium | reverse complement strand
ATCGATCTGTATATGGATGGCAAACTCCCGATCGACAAGCTGATCTCCCACACCTATAGCCTAGGCCAAATCAACGAAGCCTTTGAGGCGCTTGAACGGGGCGAGGTAATACGCAGCGTGATCAAGTTCTAACTTTCCCCGCCCTGTTGGATAGGTTAGAACATCCTGGAGGGAGGTACATATGGCTGATGATGCGTTTGATGCTGTGATAGTTGGAGGAGGCACCAAAGGCCTGCAACTCGCGCTTTATCTAATGAAGTACGGCGGCATGAGCGTCGGCATTTTTGAACGAAGGCATGAGATCGGTGGCTGCCTGTGCACTGAGGAGCTCTCTGCGCCGGGTTTCCGCGGTAACGACCATGCCAACATTATCCTGCCTTTCTACTACGCTCCAGTATGGCGTGACTTCCCCGATTTCTGGGACTACGGGGCGCGGTGGGACCAGCATCTGGTTGCTGACGGCTTCGTTTTCAGGGACAATGAGACTGCCATAGCCATCTACAGCGAGAAACACGACCCGACGCAGGAGCGCTCCGCGAGGGAGATCGCCCGCTTCTCGGAGAAGGACGCTGAGACGTGGCTCAATGTCTGGAAGATCGCGACGAGCGACGAGTACCTGAGGGTAATGACGGATGGGATATTCAACCCGCCGGAGTGGATGATGCGCCCCGAGTTCGCCGAACGGCAGGTCGCGATCGCTCCACTGGTCATAGAAGCTGACCTGCTCCCTGACGGGATGCTCATGGCGGGCAGCATGATGCGCACTTGTCAGGAGTGGTTTGACAGCCCGGAGCTCCAGTCGTGCATTCTGAGGTTCGGTGTGTCCTCGGTGATTGATATCAACGACCCCGGACAGGGTGTGATGACGATGGGCATGGCAGCAACGATACCGACGATAGGCTTTGCCAGGGGCGGCACTCACCAGATAGCCCACGCCGCCCACCAGCTCCTGGTGCAAATGGGGTGCAAGTTCTTCACGCACGCTGAAGTCGAGAAAGCCACCGTAGAGAACGGGGTCGCTACTGGTATCCGCCTGAAGGACGGAAGCGAGATCAAGGCGAGGAAGCTCGTGGCCGTCTGCGGCCTTTCTCCCGAGCAGCTCTGCTTTGAAATCATAGGCCGAGAGCACATGCCGCCGAAGCTGGCGAGGAGAGTGGAGCTCATACAGAAATCCTTCGGCTGCCTGATGTGGTACTCGTTCGCCGTCCACGAGGCACCCGAGTACAAAGCCGAGGCCTTCAACCCAGACATCCACGAATGCCAGTGGCTCGGGCTGCAACCCGACCCGGACCCCATACATATAGCGAGGGAGTGCCTCAACGAAAGGCTGTTGCAGTGGCCTCCCCTGGAGGACTATGCCCCTACAGTGGGCTGTCACAGCCTAGTGGATCCTTCATACGCTCCTCCGGGCAAGCACGTTGTGCAGAACGAGCAGCTTGCGCCGCCCGCACGTGTGCATAGCGAGAGAGACTGGCTGGACATCAAGAAGCGCTATGCTGAGAACATGCTCGCTATCTGGCAGCAATATGCCCCCAATATGACCTGGGACAACATCATCGGCATCGACACCAACAGCCCATACGACAACCTCCGCATGCGAAACCTGGCGCCAGACGGCACAATGGCGGGGATCGACCGCTCACCGTTCCAGCTCAATGAGAACAGGCCCACCCCCGAGTTGGCCAACTACAGGACACCGATCTCGAACCTCTACGCCACCGGAGGGTGCTGGCACATAGGATCACACGCCGGTTCCAGCGAGGCATACAACTGCTACAAGATCATCGCGACGGATATGGGGCTGGGCAAACCGTGGGAGGAGCAGGGCAAGGAGGAGCCGGATTCGCTGGTCGAGGTGCAGCGGACAATACGAAAGAGAGTGCAGGATTCCGCCACGCCCAACTACTCATACCGATAGTGGTTGAAGCGGGGCAACATATCTTTGCCGTGAGCCAGATCCAGGGGGGTCTGGTGAAGGCAGTGGCTCGGTAGCTTAGATCGAGGTGGCGGCAAATGCCAATAAACAAGATAGTCGATAGCTTCGATGAAGCGGTGGCCGACATAGAGGACGGCGCTGTCATCATGGTCGGCGGCTTCGGCACAGTCGTCAGCACACCCAGCTTGCTCCTGGAAGCCGTCTACCGAAAAGGAGTCAAGAATCTCACCACTGTTTCCAACAGCAGTGGTTTCGGCGCGGATGTCTGGAAACTGCAGGGCGCGCCGTTCCCCGAGGACATGGACATCCTGGTCAGGAACGAGCGCATAAAGAAGGCGATCGTTTCCGCCCCGGTGAGCGCATTGTACGTAAACAACTTCGAGAAGCTGCTGAGGGCGGGGAAGGTGGAGATAGAGATGGTCCCGCAGGGCACACTGGCGGAGAGGATAAGGGCAGCCAAAGCTGGGCTGGGCGGCGTGTACGTTCCTGTGGGAATTGGTACGGTAGTGGAGGAGGAAAAGGAGAAGAAGATAATCGATGGCCGCGAGTACCTGCTGGAGCTCCCCATCAAGGCCGATTTCGCCCTGATACACGCCCACAAAGGGGATCGCTGGGGCAATCTGGTCTACCGGGGCACATCGAGAACCTTCAACCCCACCATGTCCGGGGCCGCTAGAGTCACCATTGCTGAGGTGGACGAGATCGTGGAGTTGGGAGCACTGGACCCGGAGTGCATTGTCACCCCTGGAGTATATGTGGATAGAGTGGTGGCGCGTCCCAAAGTTGCCCCTACTCAGGAGGGAGAGATAACCGACCACCAGGCTCTGGAATCAAAAAAGAGGTTCGAAAACGAGATCCAGGAATCCATCAGAAGGGCCAAAGAGAGGGGTATGCGTGATGAGTGACAACTTGCAGGCAAAGGAAAAGCTTGACAGGCAGACAGTCGCCCTTCGAGTGGCCAAGGAATTCCAGGATGGCAACGTGGTGAACCTGGGAATCGGGATCCCTATGCTGGCGTCCAACTTCATACCTGCGGGCAGAGAGGTGATATTCCACGCCGAGAACGGCGTACTCGGCTTCGGCGAGGTAACGCCCTCAGGAGAAGGCGACCTCGATCTCGTTAACGCTGGCGGCCAGACCGTGAAGCCGCAGCCGGGCATGTGCTTTTTCAGCCATGATGAGTCCTTCGCTATTGTCAGGGGAGGCTATTTAGACATCAGCGTGATGGGAGCCTATCAGGTCTCTGAGAAGGGTGATCTCGCCAACTATATGGTGCCGGAGAGAGAAGTCGGCACCATCGGCGGCGCCATGGATCTCGCCTTCGGAGCCAAGAAGCTGATTATTGCGATGAACCATACTACCAAAGATGGAGAGCCCCGGATAGTAAGGAAGTGCAGCTACCTATTGACGGCACCCGAGTGCGTTGATCTCATTGTAACCGACATTGCCGTCATAGAAGTAACAGACCGCGGGCTTGTCCTCAAAGAAGTAGCCCCTGGATGGACTCCCGAAGATGTGCAGAGCCTGACCGAGCCCACCCTCACTGTAGACCCTGATTGCCATGACATTGAGTTAGTGTGACACAGTTATGTGCGACGAATGGACGAATGTCTTTAGAAAGGGGTTGTAATGCCTGACGCGACATTTGATGCTGTGGTCTGCGGGGGAGGGAACAAGGCACTGCTGCTCGCCATGTATCTCACTAAGTATGCTGGGATGAGCGTTGGCATCTTTGAACGAAGGCATGAGATCGGCGGCGGCTTGGCCACCGAGGAGATATCAGCCCCGGGATTTCGCGGCAATCCCCATGCCAACCTAATTCTGCCCTGGTACTACGCGCCGATCTGGCGTGACTTCCCCGAGTTCTGGGACTACGGGGCTCAGTGGGACCAGTACCTCGTCAGCGATGGGGCAGTTTTTGCGAGCAACAAGACCTGCCTTGCTATCTACAGCGAAAAGCACGACCCAACACAGGAACGCACTGCGAAAGAGATCGCCCGGTTCTCTGAGGAAGACGCCGAGAAGTGGCTCAAACTTTGGAGTGTAGTGCAAAGTTATGAGCTCCAGAGGGTCACCGTTGATATGCTGTTCAATCCCCATGAATGGAGGATGGCCCCCGAGTACCTGGAAAGGCAAATGGCGGTATACCCCTTGGCTCTGGAAGCTGGCTTTGATCCGGACTCACTGGTCATGGCAGCCACCCCTTTGCGGGCGGTGCGGGAATGGTTTGATAGCCCTGAACTGCAGTACTGCATTTTGAGATTCATCGTTTCAGCAGCGCACAATGTTAATGATCAATCACTGGGAGCTTCAACCTTAGGGATGTGCGGAACGCTGCCGGGTATAGGCTATGCCAGAGGCGGAACTCACCAGATAGCCCATGCTGCGCATCAAGTCCTGGTGCAGAACGGCTGTAAGTTCTTCACCCATGCTGAGGTAGCCAAGGTCATCATTGAGAACGGAGCAGCTACGGGTATTCGCCTCACCGACGGCACCGAGATCAGCGCCAGAAAGCTAGTGGTCAGCGCAGGCTTGAGCGCAGCGCAACTATGCTTCGACTTGATAGGCAGAGATATCGTGGGCGAGAAGATAGCTCGCCGTGTTGACAACCTGTCAACCAACAATATCGGCAACCTCATGTGGTACAGCTTTGCCCTCCACGAGGCTCCCAAGTACGAAGTCGAATCGTTCAATCCCGACATACATGAAACTATGTGGCTCGGCCTGGCAGAGAGTGCCGACCCCGAGCATATCGCCAGGGAGTGCAAATACGCAACGCTGGGGATGCTCCCTCCCATCGAGGAATATAACCCCGTTGTCTGGTGCCACAGCCTCGCTGACCCGGCCTATGCGCCTCCGGGCAAGCACGTAGCCCAGAGCGAGATGCAGGGGCCCCGAGCCACCGACCTTACTGAGAGGGAATGGCTCAAACTGAAGAGGCAGTTTGCTGAAAACCTGATCAGCGTCTGGGGGAAACACGCCCCTAACATGAATTGGGAGAACGTCATCGGCGTCGACACCAACAGCCCCTACGATAACCTCCGTATGAAGAACCTGGCTCCCCACGGGAACTTCTCAGGCATCGACCGTTCCATGTCGCAACTTAATGAAAACAGGCCTACCCCGGAGCTGGCCAACCACAGAACCCCGATAAAGAATCTCTATTGCACGGGGGGTTACTGGCATGTGGGATCGAACGCCAGCGCAGAAGCGGCCTACAACTGCTATAAAATCATAGCTACGGACTTGGGGTTGGGCAAGCCCTGGGAGGAGCCAGGGAAAGAAGACCCTGATTCTTTGGTCGAGGTGACACGAGCCACAATGAAGAGGGCGCGAGATTCGTTTAGGCGGGACTCGTAGAAAGCCCTGGCCATCCTTGCTACCCGAATTGAAGTAGTAATAGGCATAGGTTACAAAGCATAGTGGAGTCCTTGGAGCCATAGAACAGCTACAAAAGGAGGCCGAAATGGCGAAGGAATACGATGTGATTATCATAGGCAGCGGGCCAAATGGACTGGAGATCGGCGCCTACTTGAGCAAAGCAGGCCAGAAGGTCTTGTTGCTGGAGAAGAGGTATGAAGCGGGAGGAGGGCTGGCAACCGAACAGATAACCATCCCCGATTTTTTCCACAATACACACGCGATATTCCACATGATGGTGGACTACGCACCGGTCTATCAAGACTTCAAGCTGGAGGAGCAGTATCTCGTCAGGCATGCCTTCCCGGAGTTGCAGTGGGCGATGCCTCTGCCCGACGGCAAGTGTCTCTGCGTCTATACTGACGTCGAAAAGACCTGCGCCTCAATAGCCCAGTTCTCGCAAAAGGATGCCGACGCCTATCGCGATATGTATCACGAGTGCGATGAGCTGATGAAAGAGATTGTCGGCCCTCAAACATTTGTCAAGCCTGAACCGGCCCCGCTTATGGCCGCAAGGGCGGACGCAAGCGAGCTGGGAAGAAAGCTGTCAGATTTCGCGGAGAAGACCCCGGATGATGTCATCCAGGAAAGATTTGAAAACGACCACGTCAGGACGCTGATGCTCTACACTGTCTGCCACTGGGGACTCGACTACAGCCAGTCCGGAGTGGGATATCTCATCCCCCTCTACTTCAACCGAATGTCCAACTACCGGTTGGTGGCCGGAGGGTCACATCGGGTCTCCAACGCATTGCTCAAAGCTATCTTCGAGAACCAGGGGCAGATCAGGACCAGCGCCCAGATCAAGAGGGTCATAGTGGAGGATGGGACAGCCAAAGGAGTAGAACTGGACGATGGTACTCAGATTATGGCCACCAAGGCGGTCGTGAGCACAATCGACCTACATCAGACGTTCCTCAAGTATGTGGGCGAGGACAATCTGGAGAAGGACTTCGTGGATATGGTCAACGCCTGGCAGTGGGAAAAATGGAGCCTGTTAGACGTACACCTGGCCCTGGAAGAACCGCCCAGGTTCAAGGCAGCCGAGTCCAATCCGGACGTAAACAAGGCCTTCATGTATGTCCTGGGCTACGAAAGCTCCGATGAGCTAAGAAAGCAATGGGATATGATGGCGACAGGCGACCTGCCCGAGAGAGCAGGCTACATCGGCTGCTTCCCCAGTATCCACGATCCCTACCAAGCCCCAGCGGGAAGAGCTTCAGGCCTCCTTTCGCAAATGGCGCCGTTTGAGTTGAGGGACGGCGGCTCCGAGAAATGGTTGCGCTACAAATTCAGGGAGCAGATCGCTGAGTACCAGCTAGCCACGCTGGAGAGGTACGCTCCTAATATCACCAAAGACAAAGTGCTGTGGTGGAACATCACCACTCCGGCTGATATACAGAACAAGTTCGCCAACATGGTGAGAGGGTCCTACAAGCAGGGACAGTATCACCCGCTACAGATGGGATACCTGAGACCCAACCAGGAGTGCTCTCACAACGTGACACCGATAAAGAACCTCTTCGTGGGAGGGGCAGGCGTTTGGCCCGGCGGCTGTGTGATCTGGGGGCCAGGCTATGTCTGCGCCAACACTGTGGCCGAGGAATGCGGGATGGAGAAATGGTGGAGCGAGCCTGAAATGGTGACTAGAGCACGCGAGAAAGGCTACCTACCTTGAGATCGTGACCGTGCGCGAAGGGCGACGCGGAATATGACATACTTAGTTACAGAAAGGGGTTAATCTCAGATGTTATTCAGGTCCACCGGTTTGGGAAAGACCGAGCTGAAGGGAAAAATTGATACGGTGCAGCGTCAGGGCGACTATCTGATAATGTATGTAGATGTCACTGACCCCGTGAAGTGGAGAATCCGGGTAGCGCTGGAGTTCAGCGATCTAATGAAGGTCATGTCCTCCATGCTCAAAAGCGCGATTATCGCGTTCCTGCTGTCGCCGAGACAGTGGCGCAAGAAGGAACCAGCGCACCCCGGAGATTTCTAACTGAACGTGATATCCCTGATCTTCCCCTCTTCGGGTCCGCCGAAGAGTTAGAAGGGCCAGTCCAGGTAGCAAATACAACTGAGGAGGACCACAATGGCCGAATCAAGGTATGACGTTATCGTGGTCGGGGCTGGGTTTGGCGGCAGTGCATGCGCTGGTCTGCTGGCTAAGCGAGGACTCAAGGTGCTGCTCCTCGAGAAGAACGCCCGCGCCGGTGGGAAGGCCATGACACTGTCCAAAAAAGGGTTTACCTACACGGCCTGGGTGGTTATCAGTGCTCCAACGCAGGGCACTTTGCTCGAGGTTGTACTGAAGGAACTGGGGATAGAGGACAAGGTGGAGTTGGTGGCGCCCGGTGTCAACGGGAGTACGTATAAGACTTCTTCAGGGAAATGGGCTATAGGGCCGCAACCCGCGCCCGGCGAGGTAATGGATCCCAACAAGATGTTCGACTGGCTCGAAGTAAAGGAAGAGGACAGGGAAGAGTCTCTCAGGGTTATGACCGAGCTGACCATGATGAGCCCGCAGGACATCGACACTCTGAACGACATCACCTTCGCTGACTGGCTGGGCCGCTACAGTGTCCCCAGGAGCGTGTTGGCCTTCCTTCTTGGCCCTGTGTCAGACGGCTGCTTTATGGTACCCTATGATGCGCTGTCGGCCGCAGAGGCAGTTAAGACTCTCCAGGACATCTTTCTGCGCAGCGGCGGAGTCTTCTGCAAAGGAGGTTTCGGCAAGCTGGCCAGTGCCTACGCTGAGGCAGTGGAAGCAAACGACGGCAAGGTGGTTATGCGCGCCAGAGTCGAGAAGATCACGGTGTCCCAAGGCAAGGTCACGGGCGCAGTCACCGACAAAGGGAGCTTCCAGGCTCCGATCGTAGTGAGCAATGCCGGCATCCAGCCCACTGTGCTCAAACTGGTGGGAGAAGAGCACTTCGATAAGGGCTATGTGAACTATGTGAAGGAACTCGTGCCATCATGGGGAATGATGGGCACCCGCTACTTTCTGAGCAAGAAAGTGACGGATTATCCATACGGCGCGCTATTCAGCAACGACAGCCCCTATACCCTCGAGAAATGGCTCAAGGTCAAGTCGAGCAATCCCCCTGACGAAATAACTGTCTGGTATGAGGTCCCCTCTAACTACGATCCCGAAGCTGCCCCAAAGGGTAAGCAGCTACTCATGACAGGTTTCTGGTGTCCCTGTGATCCGCAGATGACAGCCAAGGAGAAGAAGGGCTGGTGGGATAAGGGGGAGGAAATGCTGTTCAAGGTCTTCCCCGACATGCCAAAGTATATTGAATTCAAAGAAGGCTATTCTACACGCGACGTCTCCGCCCTCACCCGCGATCATGTGCTGCCGGGCCAGGGCGGAGAATGCATTGGGCTGGGGCAGGTGGTAGGACAAGCCGGCGCTCACAAACCTTCGGCCAAGGCCCCAATTCAAGGGTTGTTCTATGTGGGCTGCGATGCGGGTGGCTATGGGGTCGGCATCCACCAGGCAGTAGACTCCGGGATCAATGTTGCCAGCATGGTGCAGAAGTACCACCTGATGCATCAGGCAATGCAATAGACACATGAAGGATCGCCACCGCCTAGAAAGGGCATTCACGCAGATTGACCGCTGGACGCGAGAGCCAGCAGCACTTAGGAATAGTTCACCAGTGGAGACGCTGTGGATGGCCATCGACCCCGGCGGAAGACAAACCTCCGTGGCATTCAACGACTGAGCTTGACTCAACGAGCAGCAGCCCCAGAAGGAGACACCTATGACTGAAAGAGTGGGTATCCTAGCGGTAGGTCAAACCAAATACTGCCCGAATAGAGCAGATGTAAGCGAAGAGGAACTGGCCTATGAGGCTATCAAGCAAGTCTTGGAAGCGACAGGTCTTACCCTCTCCGACATCGACTCTGCCGTCACCTGCTCCCAGGACTTCTGGGATGGCAGGACGATTTCAAGCATGAATATCCAGCATGTTGTCGGCGCGCACCTGAGCCATGAGGACAAGGTGACTGAGGACGGGATCAACGCTGTTTACTGCGCCATGGGACAGATTCTCTCCGGGCACCAGGACATCGTCCTGGTCGTAGCACATACCAAAGAATCTCAGGCCGAGAAAAGTCTGATCGAAAATGCTGCGTTCGACCCTGCCCTCATGAGGCAGTTGGGCCTAGACTTTACCTCAGCCGCTGCCATGCAGGCCAAGCGCTACATGTATAAGTATGGCATAACATCTGAGCAGTGCGCCAAGGTAGCGGTCAAGAACCGTGCGAACGCTAAGAATAATCCATTAGCCCAGGAGCCTATGGATATCACCATTGAGGATGTCCTCAGCTCAAAGATGTTGTCATCCCCGATCAGGCTTCTAGATGCAAAGCCGACGTCCGATGGCGCTTGTGCCATGATCCTGGCCCCAGAGGCGAAAGCAAAGAAAATCACCAGGAAACCGGTCTGGATATTGGGAGCCTCAAACTGCTACGAGACGCACTACCTTGGGGACAGGGATTTGGCCGATTGTGATGCTCTAACGAAAGCCGCCCAGAAGGCCTACAGCATGGCGGGCATAAAGAACCCGCTGAGGCAGATAGATGTAGCCGAGATATCGGAGGAATACACATATCAGGAGCTTCTGTGGATGGAGGGCCTTGGTTTCTGTAACCGTGGGGAGGCGGGTAAGCTTATTGATCGCGGTGTGACCAAGATGGGCGGCAAGCTTCCTGTGAATCCCTCCGGTGGGGTGCTATCCGGCAATCCAACAGGAGTAGCGGGGATGACACGAGTAGCCGAGGCAGTGCTGCAGCTACGCGGTGAGGGAAGCGATAGACAGGTGGAGGGAGCCCAAGTCGCACTCGCCCACGGTGTCACGGGGATCTGCGGCCAGCTTCAAGCCGTAATGATCTTGGGCAACAGCTAGTTGGAGGTAAGACATGCCCAACAGAGTAGCCATTGTAGGAATTGGACAGACCTATCACAAGAGCAAGCGCCCCGACGTTAGCCAGCCAGAGATGGTTGCTGAGGCAGTGAGAGCGGCTCTAGCCGATGCCCAGTTGAGCATACAGGACGTAGAGGCCGTGTTCTCCGCCAATATGGAGACCTTCGAAGCGATATACCTCCCGGACCACGGGATGGCCGCTGAAGTCGGGGCCTTTGGGAAGCCGGGGTTCAAGGTGAATACCGGTGGTACCACCGGGGGCTCAGTCGTCGCGGAGGGGTTCTACATGGTGGCCTCGGGCCTCTTCGACATAGCCATGGTTATCGGCTTTGAAAAGCAAGACTGTGGCGATACGACAGCCGCCATCACCGCGGCTGTTACCCCAATATGGGGCAAAGGTGCGGCAACAGGCGCCATCGGGGAGTTCGCCAAGCAGGCATTATCCTACATAGAGACGTCCGGAGCAACAGAAGAGCACGCAGCCATGATCCGGTTGAAGGCGGATCGAAACGCCTGCAGAAATCCGTACGCTCATCTTAAACTCGGCCTCAAGAGCGTAGACGAGATTCTGCAGTCGGCATACCTGGTATGGCCTCTCCGCATACTTGATTTCTGCCCCCAATCCTGTGGCGCCTGCGCGCTCATTTTTGCATCTGAGCAGAGAGCCAAGAAGATCACCAAGAAGCCGGTATGGATCGCTGACGTCGAGGTCGTGCATCAGGAACCTTTCCGCGCCGGGGTCTTCGGCGATCCCACTGGCAAAGAAACGTACACTCAGCACGTAGCGTGCGAAAGACTCTATAAGAGAAATGGCATATCCAACCCACGAAAAGATATCGACATGGCCGAGATCTACGAGCCGTCCAACTGGGAGGAGATGAATCTATACGAGCACTTCCACTTCTGTGAAAAGGGCGAAGGCTGGAAGCTGATCGAAAAGGGTATAACTGAGATAGAGGGCGAGTTCCCTGTTAACTGCTCCGGCGGCGTTATCGCCACTAATCCCATTGGAGCTACACCTGTGATCCGTGTCGCTGAAGCCGCCCTCCAGATTCGTGGAGACGCTGGAGAACACCAGGCTCCAAAGGATATCAAGACAGCGATAGCAACTGCACTGGGCGGGCCCAACTGGACAGTGCTCGTTCTACTCAAGAGGTCGTTGTAGGAGGACAGGAAATGGCAAAAGCATCCAGCAAGAAGAAAGCGGAGGAGAAAAAGCCAGAGTACATTCATGTGACATTCAACAGGCCCAGGCAGTATAGCTGGTCTACTGGCAGATACCTGGGGCATTTCTATGCTGAGGCCAAGGAAAACAAGAGGATCGTGGGCAACCGCTGCCCCAAGTGCAAGGATATCTGGCTACCGCCAACGCCGGTCTGCCCCAAGTGCAAGGTTGACATGGGTTGGGACTGGGCGGAGCTTCCTCAAACAGGCGAGGTATACCAGTACACCTACTTAGTAATGCCTCTCTGGGACCCGCACTACGGTGAGAAATGGGCCAATCCATACCCCAGCGCCATCATCCTCTTAGACAATGGTGTCTTCTACAGACATCGGCTTGAGGAGACGGACAAGGACAAGCTGAGAGCGGGAATACGAGTACAGGCTGTCTGGAAAGAGGACTACGAGGAGCGAGGCCACGGCATGGCTGACATCCTGTACTTCAAGACGATTGACGAGCAGGAGGCTAAGAGATGTCTACAGTAACCGAGAAACTGGAGGGAATGGATGTCTGGCTCTATCACGGGCAGATATACATCCCCAATACGTATTCAGCCGGCGCGGTTGGGAGCAAGTTTCTCATTGAACTAAGAGACAGGAAGAGGATTGTGGGTACGAGGTGCCCAACCTGTAACCGTGTTTATGTTCCAGCCAGATCCATCTGCAAGGACTGTTACAGCCAGCTTGACGAGTGGGTCGAAGTTAGCAATAAGGGCACTTTACTCACATATACCGTTTGCAACCAGCAAAACGCCATCCAGCCGGTAGAGGCTCCCATTGTGTATGGGATAATTCAACTCGATGGTGCTGACACCGGCTTCGTTCACCTGCTGGGCGAAGTCGATCCTGAGCAACTGAAGGTCGGCATGAGAGTTCAGGCGGTATTCAAGAAAGAACGCGAAGCCAGCATCCTCGATATCAAGTACTTCAAGCCCCTGGTGTGATGGCGAAATAGCCCTTTTTTTCGAGGAAAGGCATCTAGGCAGGAAGTATCGAAATGGAATTTGCGCTGACGCCCGAGCAGGAGCAATTCGCCCAGGAGTTTCGAGAGTATCTCCGAAGCGCCATGCCCGCTGAGGTAAGAGAAGAGATAGAGACCAGAAGCGGCATGCACAAATCTCCTGCTTATAAGGATTTCATCCGCCAGATGGGAAGCGATGGCTGGCTTGGAGTAGGTTGGCCCAAGGAGTACGGCGGCCAGGGCCGCACACCAATGGAGCAGCACATCTTTTATGAAATCGTCGCTTATGAAAGGGTAAGCCTCCCCCTGATGGCATTGAATGCGGTGGGGCCAGCGATAATGCGCATTGGTGCTGATGAGATGAAAAGGGAGATCCTGCCCCCCATTCTGAGGGGAGAAGTGGAAGTTGCTATTGGGTATACTGAGCCCGAGGCTGGCAGCGATCTGGCTTCGCTCAAGACCACTGCCGTTAGAGACGGCGATGACTACATTATCAACGGCCAAAAGGTCTTCACAAGCTGCGCGGACTATGCTGACTATCTTTGGATCGCTGCCAGGACCGATCCCAATGCCCCCAAGAAGCACCATGGAATCTCGGTATTCCTTCTCCCTATGAATACTCCGGGCATCACCATTGAGCCTATGTGGCTGCTGGGTGGGGAGAGAAACAACACCACCTTCTACGACAACGTAAGGGTGCCCAAAAAGTGCCTCGTTGGCGAGGAGAACAAAGGGTGGAAATACATCACCACGCAGCTTGACTTCGAGCGGATAGCGTTAAACCCTTCCTCTCCGTTGAGACGAAACATTGACGACACAATCCAGTGGGCAAAGGAGACCATTACCGACGGCCAGCCAGTCGTAGAACAGCCAGGGGTCAAAACCAAGTTAGCCGAACTGATGGTAGACGTGGAAGTTCTCAAGATGCTCAATTACTACGTGGCCTGGCTGATAACCAACGACGTCGTCCCCTACGCAGAGGCCTCAGTAGTCAAAGTATTCGGGGCAGAGCTTTATCAGCGAGTTAACCATTCCCTGTTGCAGATAATGGGCCCGTTTGGGCAGTTGCAAATAGGATCCAAGTGGGCCCCTCTCAAGGGTAGGATAGAGCAGGCTCTGAGAAGTGACGTGATCTTGACCTTCGGCGGCGGCGCCAGCGAGGTCCAAAGGAATATCATAGCTATGGCTGGTTTGGGCATGCCACGCTCTATGTAAAACCACTCCTGGACATTCAACGACTCGGAGGTTTATTGACGTGGGTCAGGGACTATATGAGAAACTACAAGCAATGGTGGGTGAAGAGGCGGGGCCTTTCGAGGCTCCAAATGCGGTAAATGAGGCGATGATTCGGCATTGGTGCGAAGCGATGGAGGATGGCAACCCGCTTTACACTGACGAGGAGTATGCCCAGAAAAGCAAATACGGCGGAATAGTTGCCCCACCCCAGATGGTGCAGGCCTTTTGCATGCCACCACTGTGGCCCAAGAAAAAACTGCCTGACCCTCAGGCAATGGCCGTACAGATGATGGACGAAGCGGGCTACCACGGTGTCGTGGCCACAACTACCTCTCAGGAATACTTCCGCCCGATGCGACCCGGTGACCGCTTGAGCTACACAATAAAGCTCATCAGTGTCTCACCAGAGAAAACCACCCGACTTGGCAGAGGCCATTTCATAACATCAGAATACACTTACAAGAACCAAAACGGTGAAGTGGTCTGTATTCAGCCCTTTACGGTGCTCAAGTTCATACCGGCAGTTTAGGAAAGAAAAGAAAGGTGCTTCAGATGGCCTGGAAAACAGTTTGCTGGGACGATGTTGGTGAAGGGGATGAACTCCCTCCTGTGACGCGTGAAATCACACGCACCACTATCATCGCAACCGCTATCGCCACCAGGGACTTCACTCCTGTGCATCACGATCACGAAGCCGCCCAAAGAGAGGGAGCCAAGGATATATTCTTGAACATACTGAGCACAGGCGGATTTGTAGGCAAATATCTGACCGACTGGAGCGGCCCCAAAGGCGAATTGAAAAGGATGACAATCAGACTGGGGGCTACGGTCTTCCCCGGTGATACCCTCACGAGCAGTGGCAAGATCACCAGGAAATACACCGAGGGAGACGACCATCTGGTGGA
>QIGA01000194.1 GCA_003229915.1 Chloroflexota bacterium | reverse complement strand
AAAATAGCGATCAGAACACCAGTCAGTTTCTACATCTCAATGTCATTGCGAGGCACGAGGTGCCGAAGCAATCTTGAGTGTATTTGTGTTGGGATTGCTTCGCTGCGCTCGCAATGACACCCCAAACTCTGATTTTTAAAGCCAATCGCTATTTCGGGGACGAAGTAGCCTCTTGCATATTGCATCTTGGGTTTTGCACCCAAAGAATTGCATGTGGTGTACCTCATGTCAAGAGAAATACGAAGAATTGGCTTCTTGCCCGACACTGTCATTCCCTGTTTTGTTTGCCGCTTTCAACTGAGAAACCTGAGGTCAAGCGTCTTCATGGAATTGAGGTTCCTTTGTTGAGAAGTATCTTTTACGGATCCATGCAAACACTAGCAAAGAGGCAATAGCTGCGAATACCACGGCTATAGACTCTGGCTGCGCTAACTCCCTCAACGAATCGATCGATTGAAGTTTCTTGGTGACCAACTGGATGGCGAAGATAATCGGGGCAAGTCCGATTATATTTCCAATTATGTAATCTCGAACTTTAATATTCGTACAGCCGATAAACCAATTCAGTGGCGGGAACATCCACAGCACGACCCGAAGGAGACTCATCGCCAGGATGCCGTTTGTTTCGAGATGCCTGGTAAAGCGATTCAGGCGGTTTTTTTCGAGTTTCGGTGCGAAATAGTCTCTCAGGAAGTAGCGAGCGACTAAGAAGGTCACGATCATGCCGATGTTGACTCCAATCATGCCAAGGATGAAGGCTTCCGCGAGGCCATAGACCAGCGCTGCCACAATAACCGGAACCACACCGGGGATTTGAAGCAAAATAATAATGACCGTACCCAATACAAACAGCGCTGGCCCATAGGAACGATTCGAAAATTCATCTAGAGAACTAAGTTGGGCATTGACCCATTCCATCGTCAGGTGATCTCTTACGACAGGTAGGTTGCCGATGATCAGAAAGACGACAATGATGAAGGCGAATACGAGAAGCTTTCTTCGCTTGGTCTTTACGAGGGTTTTCATTCGGGACGTGAATGGACGCTTCCTTCCATATTAATCGTTAAGGTGTTGGGGCGGGTTGAATGATACCTTGCTCTTCCAGATAGCGAATGATCTGTTCTGCGCATTCTTCTAGGCTGTGTCTATCGGTCTCCACGATTATCTCGGGGGACTTGGGCTCTTCGTAGGGAGCGCTCACACCGGTAAACTCCTTGAGCTCACCTTTTCGGGCTCGCCGGTAAAGCCCTTTGGGATCACGCTGTTCACACACGTCTAACGTACATTTACAAAAGACCTCAAAGAACCTCCCGGGCTCATGCAACGCCCTTGCCTGATCCCGATCCTCTTGGTAAGGGGAGATGAAGGCGGTGAGCGCAATCACCCCTGCATCGGCAAACAGATTGGCGGCCTCCCCGACCCGGCGGATATTCTCCTTCCGGTCCTCCGGGGAAAACCCCAGGTTC
The DNA here is from genome assembly GCA_003229915.1 of Chloroflexota bacterium. Taxonomy (GTDB): domain Bacteria; phylum Chloroflexota; class Dehalococcoidia; order SZUA-161; family SZUA-161; genus SZUA-161. Next base: position 13,464 of record QIGA01000194.1, on the reverse strand, counting down.
TTATTAAGCCGGTGACGGATGTTGTCCCCGTCCAGCACATAGGAATTGCAGCCCCTTGCAAATAGAACGCGTTCCACCTCGTGGGCCAGGGTGGATTTGCCGGAACTGGGCAGGCCTGTCAGCCATAGAACCACCCCGTTGTACCCGTTTCTTCTTTCTCGGTCTGCCTGCGTGACCAGAGGTTTGTGCCAGGTAATGTTTTTGCTATTTGATTCTGTCATCTCCTCTCCTTTCCTCGAGACTATGCTCCTATTTCTGGGTAATAGTCAAAATCACAGAGTCCGCTTTGCTTTATGCTCTCTTCGTTATTATAGACCATCACCGTGTAGACGTATTCTACCTGTCATATCATCCTAAAGCCATAGTTCTATCTCCTTCAAGTCGGGGGATATGACAAGCCGAGGATCGGTTCACTGCTGGATTTCATCATAGACCTATTTGGCGTCAAAGGCTTGCCCAGCTACAAAAGTCCCCACTATCTTGCCAGGTATATCTTCCTCCTTAATATCCTAAGCTCCCACTGACCGAATTAAGTCGCCCGCAAAATGAAGCCCCTTGATATTGGGCGATTGTATGCCTGGTTCCAAGGGCAGCAAATTGCACAATTACGACGGTCGATATCGATTATAGCATAGCTGTCAACCGCTCGCATCCTCTCATACTCCGTGAGTCCAGATTCAAAATGCGCACCCCGCGGGTGATAATCCAAGCGAAACCGTATAGCTTTGTCCCCAAATGCAGGTATTCTTCCGTTCACCCTGAGCCTGTCGAAGGGCCGTTCCTGGTTCGACAAGCCTGTTCTGAGCGGAGCCGAAGGGCTCACCATGAACAGCATGTGGTGCATCAGCCGGTAGCGTCGTGACAGGAGTCACGACGAGGATTCGTTGCCACAGTAGTGGCAACGCTACGTTTGCCCAAGGTGACATCATGGTTCGTCGGCAGGCAATAGCCAAATAAAGGTCTGGCTTCAGAGTATTATTCACGGATCATAGCTCACTGCCGCCGCTCTCGCCAGCGCGCGAGTTGTTGACGCGGGTGATATAATCGTAATCGACGGTCGATAGTGTGCGGTTGTCGGGCACTTTCTGTAATATTCCAAACAAGGTGTAAGGAATCTCCGGGAGCGATATTGAGGGATGGCTATGTATGATTACAAGTTCGGGGCTACCTCTCTGACTGCTTGGGCACAGCTTCGTCACGCTTGGTTTGCGATGAACAGAGTGGCTGAGGCTAAGCTGCTCGAGGTGGACTCAACCCCTGAAACGGTCGCTGTCTTATGGGCTTGTAGGGACTATCCCGGCCCTCTGCATCCTGCTGAAATAGCTCGCTTAGTTTTTCGGGCTCCGCACACCATTGCGGGAATGCTGAATCGGCTGGAAAAAGAAGACTTGATTGTAAGAACACCAAAGGCGCCAGGGCATCCGTTCACGGAAGTGAAACTCACTACCAAGGGTGAGGAAGTCTGCTCGGCGAGAATTGAGATACTGAAGGATGTGATTGCCGAGATTATGTCCGTTTTGTCAGGAGAAGAGCTCGAGCAGCTTGTGGAATTAGCCAGAGTGTTGCAGTTGAGAGCGCTTGATATGCTTCATATGAAGCTAAAGCCACCTCCGGGAAATCCTGAAGAAGTCACTATGCCCATCAAAGTACGTGAGAAAAGGGAGAACGAATAAGCGCGTTCCGCAGCCGTATGCTGTGTTGACGTTGGGTTAGACCGTAGGAGTCTCTACTTTCTGGTTCTTCAGAACTGAGTACTTCGGGTAGCTTCCGTTGCTCTCTGGGCTTTGTATAACGGGCCTCTTTGTGGAAGATCAAGAATGCGTGATCGTCGTGTGATGCATTTGTGAGCCTAAGGTGATGAGAAAAACCAGCCGAATCGAGGGTAGGCCATCGGCTTGCGTGACCTACAAAAGCGGGGGCTACTGGTGTAGAATAGGTTCGCGCACCAGGTTACATCTCGAAGATAGGAACCAGCAGATCAAGTATGATAGTCTTACATTCGCTGTGGGACAATACCGACCATGGTAGACTGCATCTATGGGCAGAATCGTCCGATCTGCCAGCCCACATTGGCAAACGTCGGGGGCGACAGGCGAAGAAGAGGCGACCGCATCCTTTTGCGCTGTCCCCTGATTCGCTAATAGAAGCTGCCGCCAGTCTTTGCAAGCATCCGGATGTGACGGAGGCAACCCCGGCAGTGATGCCGGTTGTTCTGCCATCCGCCGGAAAGGGACCGATACCTTCGCCTGAGCTGGTTCAAGGGGAGGGTATCGGAGATACTGATGAGATTGAGTTAACCTCCTGGAATATCGATACACTGTTTCTCCAACCCGCTCCTGCCCTGAATCTCCTGGTCTCCTTGCCCGATTGCTCTCCCCAGGGAATTGCCCTTGGTAGCTCGCTGCGTTTCTGGGCAGAAGCGGCCAAGTTGTCACTCGAGCTTGTTACCAGGCAATGCTTCGTGCCAACAATCATAGAAGACAGAGTAGGCGGCACCTGCTCTTTTCGAGCTGCCTGGGGCCCGGTCATAGATGAACAAGACTCAGAACGAGTCCATACCCTGTCGAATTCGATGCCTCCGAGCTGTCGAGCGATCCTGCCTGCGGAGGGAAAGAAGTCACCGTTGCCATTTGACCTCATTTCGAGTTTCCTCCATCGAACCGTGGATGCCTTTGTCCGAAGAAGCCTTAGTTCAACATCACTCCTTCCGTCTCGTCGTGGCCGTCGGGGTGCCTCGCTCCCGGAGCGATGGCTGCAAGCCCTTTCCTCAGGGGACTCCCATATTGAAGCATCGGCTGAAGAACTGGGCTCTTTCCGCGAAGAAATAGCGGCTTGGAGCAATCAGGTCAAACCTGTCCACCCAGGTACACCGTTTCGTATCTGCTTCAGACTTGATTCACCAGATGATGACACCAGGCAATGGGGCATCAGCTTTCATCTCCAGGCCAACGATGACCGCAGCCTGCTGGTTCCGGCGGAAAGGGTTTGGCGTACGCGGTCGACGGATGCCACTTTCCTGAAGCGCAAGTTCGAGAACCCGCAGGAACGGCTTCTCGCCGACCTTGGCAGGGCCTCACGGCTATTCCCTGCCATTGAGGAAAGCTTGAGGACACCACGCCCGGCAGGTGTTGAGCTGAGCACGGAGCAAGCCTACTCCTTCCTGCGGCAATCCGCGCCACTGCTGGAACAGAGCGGGTTCGGCGTTCTGCTGCCGACCTGGTGGCGGAAGCCATCAAGCCGTCCCAGCGTCAGATTGAAGGTGAAACCCAAGACACAGACCGAGGCAAGCAGCTCAGGGCTCTTCGGGATGAATAGCATTGTGGACTACGATTGGGAGATTGCTCTGGGCAACGAGACTATTTCGCTGGAGGAATTCGAGAAACTGGCTAAGCTGAAGGTGCCTCTGGTCAGGGTAAGGGGGCAGTGGGTGGAACTCAAACCCGGGGAAATCGAAGCGGCTATTGCTTTCTTCCAGAAGAAGCACGGCGATGGCGAGATGAGCTTGTCTGAGGCGCTTCGAATCGGGTTGGGGCAGGAGCCTGCTGAAGTCGGTTTGCCCGTGGCAGGCATGGAGGCTGAGGGATGGATAGAAGACCTCCTGGAGAAAGCCACCAGCGGCGCCAAGATATCTGAAGTCAAACCGCCCAGAACCTTCAATGGCGAACTGCGCCCCTACCAAATCAAGGGCCTTTCATGGCTTGCTTTCCTCAAACAGTTCGGGCTTGGCGCCTGCCTCGCGGACGATATGGGTTTGGGGAAGACAATCGAGTTCATCGCCCTCCTGCTCCACGAGCGCGCCGGCCGAAGCAAGAAGTCGTGGCCTCTGCCCACGCTGTTGATCTGCCCAATGTCGGTGGTGGGCAATTGGAAAAAGGAAGTCGAGCGTTTTGCCCCATCGCTCAAGGCAATGGTACATCACGGCGCGGATAGACTCTCAGGCACAGCATTTGAGAAGCAAGCCAGGAAGCATGACCTTGTTATCAGCACATACGCTTTGACGCACCGCGACCAGGAGCTCTTCTCCAAGGTTGACTGGGAATGTGTCGCTCTGGACGAGGCCCAGAATATCAAGAATCCCTCGGCTAGACAGACGCAGGCAGTCAAGAGACTGAACGCCAATCACAAGGTCGCCCTGACCGGCACACCGGTGGAGAACCGACTCTCCGAACTCTGGTCGATCATGGATTTCCTCAATTCGGGATACCTCAACTCGGCAAGGGACTTCCGCACCAGATTTGCTATCCCTATCGAGAAATACCGCAATCCCGCGCAGACTGAAACGCTGAAACGGCTGGTTCAGCCGTTTATGCTGAGGCGAACCAAGACAGATCCGGCCATTATCGATGACTTGCCCGAGAAGATTGAGATGAAGACATTTTGCAATCTTACCCGGGAGCAGGCAACGCTCTATGAAGCCATAGTCAAGGATATGCTGAAGAGGATCGAAAGCTCCGACGGGATGGAGCGCAGAGGATTAGTGCTATCCACCCTGATGAAACTCAAGCAGGTGTGCAATCATCCGGCGCACTTTCTCCAGGATGGCAGCAGGATATCTGAGCGCTCCGGCAAGATCAGCCGTTTGGAGGAGCTGCTGGAAGAACTCCTGGCGGAGGGGGACAAGGCATTGATTTTCACCCAGTTTGCTGAGATGGGCTTAATGCTGCGAAACCATCTTCGGGAGAGCTTTGGGTGTGAGACGCTCTTTCTCCACGGCGGGACGCCCCGGAGACAGCGGGACTCCATGGTACAGCGCTTCCAAGACGATAATGGAGGGCCGCCACTCTTCATCCTTTCGCTCAAAGCCGGGGGCCTCGGCCTGAATCTGACAGCGGCGAGCCACGTTTTTCACTTCGACCGCTGGTGGAATCCCGCTGTGGAGAATCAGGCTACCGACAGGGCTTTCCGCATCGGGCAAAGGAGAAATGTCCAGGTGCATAAGTTCGTTTGCCTCGGTACGTTGGAAGAGCGCATTGACGAGATGATCGAGGGGAAGAAAGCGCTTGCGGAAAGCGTCGTTGGCACCGGTGAGAACTGGCTTACGGAGTTGTCAACGGATCAACTCAAGGAGATGTTCGCTTTGAGCCGCGAAGCGGTGGCAGAGGAGTAATATGCGTTGGTGGGATGATTGGCGTTACTATGAGCCAGCTCAGCCGAGGCCGGTAAGAGATGGCATCAGGGCCAAGACGCAGCGTGGGGCGATTGGCGAGACCTGGTGGTCTAAGCGCTGGATCAAAGTACTCGAGTCTTTGGGCATGGGCGCGAGGCTGGGCCGCGGGCGCTCCTATGCCCGCAGGGGCCAGGTAGTCTCCATCGATATCGAGAAAGGTATCGTCCGCTCAAAGGTTCAGGGAACACGAGCAAAACCCTACTCCGTCAAGATCGAGTTGAAGCCGCTTTCCGCAAAGGAGTGGGACAAGGCGACAGAAGCCATGGCCGCGCAGGCTATATTTGCCGCCAAGCTCCTGTCCGGTGAAATGCCGCAGAATATTGAGGAAGCCTTTGCTGCAGCACATGTCTCGCTTTTCCCAACCTCAGAGAGAGAGCTTGACACAGACTGCTCCTGCCCGGATTGGGCCAATCCCTGTAAGCATATCGCTGCTGTGTACTACCTGCTGGCGGAGAGATTTGATGAAGACCCGTTTCTCATTTTCAAACTGCGTGGTCTGACCAGGGAGGCGATAATCGAGACTCTCAGAGAGAAGCGCTACCAGGCGCGACCGGAAGAAGAGGTTTCGACGGCTGCTGAGGGCCACAGCTATGAGGAGACCGCCGCAGTCCCTCTTGAAGAGTGTGTGGACAGGTTCTGGGAGGCAGGAGAGGCATTGAGCTCCTTCAGCGTACACCCGGCGCTCCCGGAGGTTGACAATGCGGTTCTCAAGAGACTGGGGGATGCCCCTTTCGCGGTGGGGAAGCACAATGTCACGTCTTTGTTGGCCAAAGCCTACACCGTGGCAAGCAGCGATGCGCTGAAACTAGCGCTGGATGAGCCACGCGGAGAGGAATGAGTGAAGTCTGGGAACCCAGGAGGCGGAGATGAAGCTTTCAAGGAAATGGCGGGTAGCTGAAATGCCAGGTCTGGCAGACGATTACCTGTCTCTGTCGCCGGGCCCCCACGTGAAGTTCAAGAAGGCGGGCCGAAACGAAATCGATGGTACCTATCAGTTTGGTGCCCAAAGCGGGGAGCTCGATGGATCTCTTGAACAGCTCTCTGATGGTAGCCTGCGATTGAGCTTCACGTTTGAGGGCGAGGACGAGCTCGACCCAATTCATGGCTATGGGGAAGCCGCTCTTGTTGATGAAAACACGCTGCAGGGATACATGCGCTACCATCGGGGAGATACGTATCATTTCGTCTGGAAACGTATCTCGCGTTAGGACTGAACAAAAAGCCATTTGGTGCAATCCGCCCAACAATTCTGACTTTTGTTTAGTCGTATGCATCAGTAAACTTTGCGCTTTTTAACTGAAACCCCGGCTTCGATAATGTATTTGATGCCCTATAAGAGAAGCGTCTGCAGTGGCATAGGGGACATTGACTTGGATAGGGAAAGGAACAACGTTCATGGAACGGGAGCCAATCAGACTGGAGTTCATCGAGGAGGCCTTGGTTGCCAAAGAGACCGAGGATTGACTGTTATGCTCATAACAGGCTAGGATATGACTAGAGGCGGTTCTACCAGCTATGTGACGCAGTCGCAGTTAGAGAGCCTTAGATATGATTGGATACATATTATCTGCAATTACATTTGTGTTGGGTCTCATTATTGGTTGGCAGTTAGACAAGAATTTGAGTGATAGACCATTCTTAAGAGGTGAGATTTATAGTCCTCTATATGAAGAAGTGCGCATAATGAGCAAGAATATCTCTGACTTCAAAAACTGCTATTGTCGCCGATACGGAAGACCTGATTATTCTGCTCCGCTTCCGGCAGACAAGGTTCCTGGCAATGTGAGAACTAGTTTGATACAGACAGGAAAATATGGAAGGGTTCCACAAAAGCTCAGGACTGCTTTAGACAATTATTATGATAAGTGCGGTAGTGACTGGAATCCACTGTTGGATATTTGGAATCGTTTTCAGGATTTGAAAGAAGGGAGAATCACAGACATAGAAGTGATAGATGAGGGCAGAGGAGCCATTGTTAAGTATTCAGATGGACATCGAGTAAAAAAATCGAGTTTGATTGGGAGAAAAGACTACAATAAATATGAGGGCATCAAGGAACTAGACGAGAAGCAGATCATGGACAAGCTTAGAGCAATACAACAAGACCTTGAAAATCTCGGAGACTCTCTTTTGAAGGAGTTGCAAGATAAGATCCGTGATCCAAACCCATTCAAGTCATTCCTCCCATTAGGGAGATAGCATCAACGTAAAGTAAAAGTAAAGTAGGCAGCGGTTCAAGTTCCCCAAACAGAAAGGGGCTCTGGCACACGAGGGCTTCGGCAACAATCCTCGCGTTTGTGCATTCATGACCACTGCCATCTGACGCACGCGACTTTTACGATCGCTCTGCAACAAGTTAGCGTTTTGTGCAACTATGCCAGATGAGGCGAACAGGCGGGCCAAATCGTATGCTTCATTTTATGAGCGGGCTCGGACCCGGATTACATCTATGTGGGGGCTAGTCTGCAGAGAAAAGGTGGCCTTATGAAACTAGAGCTAATCTTTCCAGCTACACAAGAGAACACCCGAAAGCGAAACAAGGCTCTGGTCCCACCCTTGGGACTGGCGATAATCGCTGCACTAACCCCTCCAGAGGTCGAGGTCTCTTTAACCGACGAGAATGTCACAGTTATTGATTTCCATAAGGAAACCGACTTAGTGGGGATCACGGCGCTAACTGTCACAGCGCGGCGTGCCTACGAGATCGCCGATACCTTCAGGGCGAGAGGAGTGAAGGTCATCTTAGGGGGTATTCATCCCAGCGTCATGCCCGAAGAGGCAAGTGAGCACGCCGATGCCGTGGTCATAGGGGAAGCCGAGGGAATTTGGCCAGATTTGATCGAGGATTTCAAGGCGAATAAGCTGCAAAGGGTGTACAGGCAGCGTGAGCGACCCAGCTTGGTCGGCTTACCTATCCCCCGGCGAGACTTGTTCGCCCAGGGGGCGTACCACGCCAGGCACACGATCTCAACTACTAGAGGCTGCCCATATTCCTGCTCCTTCTGCTCGGTTACCTCTTTCTCCGGCCATACTTATCGCTGCCGCCCGGTAGAAGAAATCCTCAGGGAGGTCGAAACATTTAACGAGAGGAAACTCATCGCCTTCGTCGACGATAACATCGTCGGCAACCCGAAGTTCTCCAAAGAGCTCTTTCGTGCCCTTATTCCCTACAAAATCAAGTGGGGCGCCCAGGCCTCAGTCACTATAGCGAGAGATGACGAATTACTCAGGCTGGCAGCCGCTAGCGGCTGCATCTACCTACTCATCGGGTTTGAGTCGCTATCCCCAGCCAATCTGGCGGCGGTGGGCAAGAGAATCAACGTAGCGGACGAATACGAAGATGTGATCAGGAAGATCCACTCTCACGGTATCGCCATCCACGGCTTCTTTATCTTTGGCTTGGATGAAGACGATGAAGATGTTTTCCAACGCACCGTCCGCTTTGCCCAGAAAATGCGGCTAGAGAGCGCTCAGTTTGATTTGCTCACGCCGTATCCGGGCACCGCTCTCTGCGAATCCTTGGATAAGGCTGGTCGAATAGTCACCAAGGACTGGTCACAGTATGGGTATAACCTCGTGTTTGAGCCAAAGCAATTGTCACGAGAGATGCTACAAAAGGGGCACCGCTGGGCTTGGCGCGAGTTCTATAGCATACCCTCGATTTGGAGGAGGGTCGGAGTGGCACGCCGCAATTTAGCGGCGCTTTGGGCGGTGAATCTTTATTATCGATCTTTCTGGCGGGCAAAACTCCGAGCTGGTAAAGATAGCAAGAAGTTCGAATCCCACTCCGTCTCTGGTCAAGAGTGAACCTTGAAAGCGTGACGCCGATTGCAGATTCCAGAGTGAGCGATTTGATAAGGACTACCCGCTTGACTTAACGGAGTATATCTGGCTCGGAGGTTCGCCGCCACCCCAATGTCTCAACTCGTTCGGGGCTTCAGGTACGCTCAAACGTTGAGGACAAAAATGATAGCTTCGGGGAGTTGTCAGGTAACATAAGTCCAGATTGTTTCCCATTGCGCATAAGATTGAACGGTTGCTTCCTCGGCTTGCTCCTTGACACTCACCGAAATGCACTGTATTTCGTTGACAGTTCAATAGCGCGGTTGATATAATGGCGTATTCTCAAGGCGTCTGATGAATAGTGACCTACGGGTTGGTTTCCACTATAGTCGAGCTAGGGGTGCAGCATGAATAGACGATCCTTTGCTGGCAGCCTACGATTCAGGGTTGATATCCCCCCAACTTAGATCTCTTCATACTTGGCGAGGGAGCTTTGAGAGGAGAGACCCCATGGTAGAGAGAACTGATCCAGTAGAAAAGCGAGCCAGGCTGGAGGCTTGGCTAAGAACGAAGTTGCCTCATGCAGAGGACCTAGCACTCAGCCCGCTCGATAAGGCAGCCGGGGGCTTCGGCAGTGAAATTCACTTCATTGACCTCAAATGGCGGGAAAGAGGTGAGGAGAAAACACTGAGGCTGGTGATGAGAGAGGAACCTGTGGTGCTGCGGGTTTTCCCCGAGTATAACATAGCTGCCGAGTTCCATACCATGAGATGCCTAGAGAACACGGGAATACCCGTGCCGAAGATGTACTGGCTGGAGGAGGACAAAGACGTAATAGGCGTTCCTTTCTACGTCATGGAAAGGATCGACGGTGAGGTCCTCGACCCTCAGCAGCCAGGCGAGGAGCCGATGGGACCGCTCTACGAAGCGACACCTGAGGGAAGGGGCAAGATCTTTCGGCAAGCTATTGAGGTTATCGCGAAGATAAACAGTGTAAACTGGAAAAGCTTGGAGATTCCCTGCCTTCCAGCGCCCAAGAGTGGTATTGAGGCCCTTGACCGGCACATAGCTTTCTACGAGGGGATGGCAAAATGGGCAGCGGTGGAGCCCCGGGCCCTCATTGATGCCGCCCTTGAGTGGTTCAAGAAAAACCGATTTGAGCCCAAGCACGTGGGGCTATGTTGGGGAGATGCCAGGCTGGGGAATCTCATGTATCGCGAGGGCAGGGTTGTTGGCGTCCTGGACTGGGATATGGTGCACACCAGTGCTGCCGAGTCTGACCTGGCCTGGCTCCTTGCTGTTGATTGGCTGAGCCAAGATGTCGGGCTCCGGGGCCCCCGATGGGATGGTGTGCCTGACAGAGAGGAGATTATGCGCTGCTACGAGAGCGTGGCAGGCAGATCCTTGGAGAACTTCTTCTACCACGAAGCCTTTGCCATGCTTAGACTGGGGATAATCTTTTGGAGGGTAATCAAGGCAATGCCGGGAATCCCACCCGATTTCGCTCCCGATGTCCCTCCCCTTAGGAAGCTAGCAAACATGTTGAAAATGGAAGACAAGCTCTGATTTCCATCAGCATAACCGGGAACCCTCCGGTCGGACAGGAGGAGAACTTGCTGACAAAGTACGATGAATTTGTATGCCACCAAATCGTGTCCACATTTGACCACGTGGATACCAGTGACCGACAATGGTATGAAAGAACGTGGCTTGTTACCCATGCCAATTCCGGGGAGATCATGGTTGATACCGGATTTGGGAAATATCCTAATAGGAATGTAATGGACGCATTCGGAGGCATTGCCGTGGGAGGTACTGCGCAATACACCGTGCGTTCTTCGCGGGAGCTACGACCTAACACGGATATCGTTGAGGTCGGACCGCTGTCATACGAAGTAGTGGAGCCCCTCAAGAAGATACACGTTTGCTTGAAAGAGAATGATTATGGGACAAGCTTTGATATCGAGTTCGAAGGGAGGATGCAACCACACGAAGCGGATGTGAGCTTCACTCGTCTGTACGGCACCGTGATGCACCACGCCTGCCGCTACTTTCAGTTGGGCCACGCCAGCGGTAAGGTGACTGTTGAAGGGAAGTCCTATGACATCGAAAAGGATACCTGGTGGGCTGAGAGAGACCACTCTTGGGGAATCAGACCGATTGGTGTACCGCCACCGGGAGCTTATTGGGCTCGGCCAGACTCCGGGCAACCGGAATCGGGGCTGCAGCCCTTCCCGCAAATAGGGAAGATAGCCTCCCATTGGTTGACCATACAGTTTGCTAACTACGGGCTGATCTTTACGTTCTACGAAGGTGCGGATGGAAAGGCAGCCAGCGTTCAAGGGAAAACTGTCTATCCTATCGGGGATGATAGGTTACCAATGCCCGTTAGCGATCTGCGGTACCAGTTTGAATTCCACCCCGGAACAGATAAGCTCATGTCACTTGAGCTCGTCGTTACCACGGCAGACGGAGTGATGAGGGAGATATCTGTCAGACCACTTGGCAATAGCTACCGACTGCTAACGGCTGGCTATCTCGGAGGTTACAAGGGTTGGCTTCACGGAAAGTGGATGGGGCCCTACGCTATCGATGGCGAGAAACTGGATCTCACGGATCCGAGAGTACTCATGGACCTAAGCGGTGGTGTGGATGATAATGTGTGCGAGTTCAAATGCGGCAACGATATTGGCTACGGTATCCTGGAATCTGTCGTTATCGTTACATAGGAAGAGCTTCCAAATACAACTTCAAAACACGAGAAGGGCAACTTCTGGGCCATTGGCCCTGGCAGTCTTGCCTTGAAGGTCAAATTACAACGCTCAAAAGACCGACCATCCCAGCTGTGAACATCCTGTACCTCTACGAGTGCCACTAAGTATATTGCCCCCAAGTCCTGACTGGTGAGCATACCCAGAAGCCCCAAACCGATAATTTGAGGAGGAGAGTCCCTCTCTCCAATAACCTCTATCAGCCAGTCTTATGGCTGCAGGAGGCCATCACGCTTATTGAAGAGGAGACCGACTCTAAGTCGGGGAGATAGTCGCAGCATTCTGGTGGACTAATGGCCCTGTAATTTTGGGGGGCAGCAGTCTAACAATAGTACATATTGTTCAGCCGGGATAAACATTGTGCGTGGTGCTATAAAATCAGCTAGAGGCTGAATACCAGGCTGAAAGTTCTTGATATTGTACGGTATGGCCCGCCACTTCGATGTCAGGCTCACCCTCGAGCAGCGACCGTATGTCTGCCCGAACAATCGCGTGATCATCCACAATTAAAATGCGAAGCTTCTTCATATGTTGGGCACTCCTGGAATATTACATGCTCCCTACAGGGATTTGGAATTGTATGCGAGTGTCCCGCCCGGCTTCAGATTCTATGCTCAGCTCGCCCCCGACAACCGCGACCCTTTCCCGAATGCCGCACAGCCCCAAGGACTGTAGGGCCTTGAGCGCCGCCTCCACGTCGAATCCCTTTCCATCGTCTACAATGGTTGCCATGACCGATGAATTAGTCTTCATGACTTTCCATTTCCATGCCGACTCGGGAAATATGGCAAAGATAGGCTCAGAAGCCTATCTTTGCCTAGATAATTCTCTTTGCCACAGTTCCGGTTGTCTGCAATCTTCCCGCCCAACATCATGACTCAATGTTGGGTTTTGCGAGAGTTCGCATCGGCAATGGTTAGCCTAGGACGTACTTTAGGAAGTGATACCTGTTCTGATATTTTACCAGGTAAGTATCCACCCCAAGCACGGTGCCCACTCTCGATGTTATTAGGGTGATGAACACTAGGATGTAGACCAGTTTATCGTTGATCCACCAGTGCTCCGGCGGGAGCTGCGAGAGGTAGAACAACAGGATCATCACCGCTCCCCAGAACGAGGCCCACCGCACACCTATGCCCAAGATCAAGCTGATGCCGATTAGGACCTCACCCCACATCACTAAGTTATTCACCACTGGCCCCGACCACGAAGCAAACGTTGTTGCGAATGGGCCTGTTGCGGCATACTCCAGGTAACCTGTTGCGACCCAGCCGCTGGAATCCAGGAGCTTTCCGAGCCCGGACTGAAGCAACATCACGCCAAGGGCCAGCCGCAGTACAAGCATCATGTAGCCAAGCGTCGTGCCGGGCAGGGAGATACGAATCCTTCCTAAGCTAACTATGTGGTTCTTGGTCGTCCCCATCTCTTGACACCTCCTTCCTTAGCCCTTTGTTCTGTATCCTGGCTCTTACCTTAAGTATAAGGTGCAGGAGAGGTACCAGGGAATCGGGGAAAGTGTGGATTTTTTTGGGGGGGGGTAGATCAGGGAAATCCCTGATAGGATTCAAGGCTCTGGATCCAGAAGCCCTTGACTCCGAGCGTATTTCACCAGGTCGGCCCTAGTATGCAGGCCGAGCTTCTCCAAGATATGGGCCCGGTGCGTCTCCACCGTCTTCACGCTGATGACAAAGAGGTTGGCTATCTCCTGATTGGTATGGCCATCAGCGATGAGTTTGAGTATCT
>QIGA01000009.1 GCA_003229915.1 Chloroflexota bacterium | reverse complement strand
CTAACCCCCCGATTTTTGAAGCCAATCGCTATTTCGGGGTGGTAAGGGGTACAAGAAAGTCGGGGAGAGAGGATTTGAACCTCCGACCTCCACGTCCCGAACGTGGCGCGCTAACCGGACTGCGCTACTCCCCGATGCCCTGATTATAGCCTAACCACCAGTGGTTGGCAACGAGAAGGCGGTTTGCGCTTCTCTGAAGCATCCCGCTAAACGCCGGGACACAACACGTGATGGGTAGGGCTGGGCGACGTCGCCCAGCCCTACCCGCCATCTCAAATGGACTATTAACAACACAGTTTCGCGTGAGCCTGTCTCTGAAGGTAGTTTTACATCCCTATTCCCTTGTGATAACATTAACAATAGCTACAGCGAACCCGAGAACCTATGGCAAAGGAGTAGAGATGGCCGAAGAGAAGAAAGGCTCTGCGAAAGAAAGCATTGAGAGCAAGAGCATTGATCCTGTAGTTGTCGAGATGCTTGAGAAGGCGCAAGCCGAGGGAGTGTCTACGATTTTCAGCAGGTCAGACGAGACCAAGCCCTGCCCTATCGGACATGACGGCAACTGCTGTAAAGTCTGCTTCATGGGGCCCTGCCGACTGGTGGGCAAGACCACGGTGGGTATCTGCGGGGCCACTAAAGAGACAGTGGCAGCCAGGAACCTGACGCGTATGTCCGCCGCTGGCTCGGCGTCACACTCCGATCACGGTCGAGACATGGCGCATACGCTGCTGGCTGCTGCCACAGGCGAGGCGCCTGACTATGGGATAAAGGACGATAAGAAGCTGAGAGTGGTGGCTCACTATTTGGGCGTACCTGAGGAAGGGCGCAGTAAGGAAGAGGTCGCCATCGATGTGGCCAAAACGGCGCTTAGCGAGTTCGGGCGCCAGGATGGGGAGTTAATCTATGTGCAGAGGGCACCTGCCAGACGGCAGGAGATATGGCGCAAGCTGGGTATCGTACCTCGAGGTATAGATCGTGAAGTGGTGGAGACATTTCATCGGACCCATATGGGCAATGACCAGGATGCGGAGCACCTACTGGATCAGGCTATGCGCGTTGCTCTGGCCGACGGATGGGGTGGCTCCATGCTCAGTACGGATATCAGCGATATTCTGTTTGGCACCCCGGGCCCGGTAGCTGCTTCGGCAAACTTTGGCACACTGCGGGAAGACGAAGTAAACATTGTCATACATGGCCACGAGCCCAGCCTCTCTGAGATCATCGTGGCGGCGGCATCCGATCCCGAGATACTCGACTACGCTAAATCGAAGGGGGCCAAGGGAATCAATCTGTCTGGTATCTGCTGTACCGCCAATGAGGTCCTTATGCGCCAGGGAGTGCCGCTGCTGGGCAATTTCCTTGCTCAGGAGCTGGCTATCCTCACTGGTGCGGTAGAGGCCATGGTGGTGGATGTCCAGTGCATAATGCAGGGCATTGTGGCTGTGGCTGAGGACTATCATACCAAGATTATCAGCACATCCCGCAAAGCGAAGATTGCTGGCGCGATGCACATAGAGTTCCATGAAGATAAAGCAATGGAGATTGCCAAGGAAATCCTTCGTGCAGCGATCGACAATTACCCTAACCGGGGAAAGGTGCATATCCCTGACGTACAGGAACGCCTGATCGCGGGTTTCTCCCACGAGTACATTGCCTATATGCTGGGGGGTAGCTTGCGTGAGTCCTTCCGTCCTCTGAATGATGCCATTATGGCGGGGCGCATCCGGGGGGCAGCCGGTGTAGTGGGCTGTAACAATGCTAGAGCCACTCACGACGTTGAGCACGTTGACATTGTAAGAGAGATGATCAAAAACGATGTGCTGGTGGTGACCACCGGTTGTGACGCCATCGCCTGCGCCAAACTGGGGCTGCTCACGCCGGAGATTATGGAGCATTGTGGCCCCGGGCTCAAGGAGATATGTCAAACAATAGGTATCCCACCGGTGCTGCATATGGGCTCCTGTGTTGATAACACTCGAATCCTTACAGTAGTCACCCAGTGTGCCACCGAGGGCGGTCTGGGTGAGGACATAAGCGATTTGCCAGTGGTGGGGTTTGCTCCGGAATGGATGTCGGAGAAAGCGATCTCCATCGGTATCTATTTCGTTGCCTCCGGGGTCACGACCTGGATGGGCGTAGGCTCTCCAGTGCTGGGTTGCCCTGAGGTCACGAAGCTCATCACCGATGGCTGGAGGGAAAAGGTGGGCGCTGCTCTCTACTTCGAGCCTGATCATAAGAAGGCCGTCGCAGAGGCGATAGCTCACATCGACGCTAAGCGCAAAGCGCTCAAGCTGCCGGACTACGACCCGACGAAGTACGCCAGAAGCGAAACTTACTTCCCGGGGGACTTCGCTCTTGAGAAGCACGGGGCATACTCGATAAGGTAAAGGCAAAAGGCAACAGCTATTTTAGTTGCTAAAAACGGGCTCAGCGTTAGCGCTGAGCCCGTTTTGGTCGTTATTTGAACGGAGTTAAGAGGACAATTCCCGCGTCAAAACCTAGTCGAACCCCAGTCCTCTTTCCTTCAGGCTGACATAGCGGTGGTGCCCGATGATAAGGTGGTCGAGCACCTCTATGTCGAGGAGCTTGCCCGCTTTTACGACTTGTCCCGTTATCTTGATGTCTTCGGGGCTGGGTGTTGGATCGCCCGAAGGGTGGTTATGTACCACTATCATGGCAGGGCAGTTCTCCCGAACTGCCTCTCGAAACAGCTCGCCAACCCTCACGAGAGAGGTGTTGACGCTTCCCCTATAGAGTTGCGAGATAGTTGTCACCTGGTTCTTGGTGTTGAGCAGCACCAGACGCAATTCTTCTTGCTCGAGGAGGGCCATCTCGGCCTGCAGCAGGTTGGCGATATCGTCGGGTGATCTGACAACCATTTGCGCGTCGGGCTGGGCGGAGAGCATTCTCCGCCCCAACTCCAAGGCGGCCTTTAGCTGGGATGCTTTAGCCTCGCCCAATCCTCGCTCCGAACAGAGCTCGCCGAAGCCAGCCTTCGCCAATCCAGTGAGGCCACCGAACCTCGCCAGCAGTTTGGCTGCGAGGTTGAGCACGCTTTCCGAGGCGGCACCGGTGCGCAGTATGATTGCCAAGAGCTCGGCATTCGAGAGCGAGGCGGCACCATATTTCTTCAGCCGCTCTCGGGGGCGCTCCTGAGCGGGTAACTCTCTGATAAGGGGTTGGTATTCGGTAACCCCTTGCCGACCCATGGTCACCTCCTGGTTGGCACTGATGGCAAAATGTTACTGGACCTCGATCGTCGCGCCAGCCGCCTCCAGCTTCTCCTTGAGGGTGGCTGCCTCAGCCTTATTCACGCCTTCCTTCACGGGCTTGGGTGCGCTTTCCACAAGGTCCTTGGCCTCTTTCAGTCCCAGTGTGGTCACCTCGCGCACGGCCTTAATAACGCTTATCTTGTTGGCGCCGATGTCTTTGAGGATGACGGCGAACTCTGTCTGCTCCTCTGCCTCAGCACCGGCAGGAGCACCAGGAGCGCCAGGGGCGGCAGCGGCAGGAGCGGCAGCTACCACTGGTGCGGCAGCACTAACCCCGAATGTCTCCTCCAGGGTTTTAACCATCTCTGACAACTCAAGTACGGTCATCTCTTTGATTGCGGCCACAACGTCATCTTTGCTCATCGACTTGGTTTCCTTCTTGGCGACGGCGGTGCGCTTCTTGGGGGCTTTCTCATCCTCCGTTATCGTCTCGCCTGTCTCCTTTTTCTGCTCTTCTGGGGCGTCTTTGGCGGTTGCTTCATCGCTAGGCATCAGTTGTTCCTCCCAATTGTTGAATTCTGGCACTTAGTACTGTGTTAAGGCCACGCATGTTGGCGCTAAGCACATTCTGTAGTGAAAAGATAGGACTCAGTAGCAATCCCAGTAATCTGGCTCGCAGGACCTCTATCGAAGGTAAGGTTGCCAGGCTTCTTACCTCATCAGCCCCGACCAGTCGGTAGTCGATAATCGCTCCCTTGATGCTGATGGTAGTCTTTGAAATGCGGATGTAGTCTACCAGGGCTTTTGCCAGTTCAGGCATATTCTCATGACCAAAGGCGAGCGCTGTTGGGCCGGTGAGCAGTTGGTAAAGCTCCTGTTTGCCCGCATTTTCGGCAGCGAATCTTGCCAGGGTGTTTTTGACTACATGGTATTCGGTGCCTATGTTGCGTAACTGGTGTCGCAGTTCTGCCATCTCAGCTACAGTTAACCCACGGTAGTCGGTGGCGATCACGAATTTGCTCTGGGAGAGCAGCTCACTTATTCGATCTACAATCTGGGGCTTCTTCTTGGTAGTCATTCGATTTGTCCTCCCATTAAGAAAGAGTCCTTGTGCTGCAGGCACCAAGGACTCTTCTCGTTCAAAAAGAATTGCCTCGGCAGGCACAGGTTTAAGCCATTATGGCACCTGCTATCTTCAGCATTATTCAGCTTTAATGCTAGTATACCATGAATTCAGGCCTTTAGCGACCGGGCACACCGAAGATACCCATGCTGCACATAAAGGTACCCGGATGCCCTCCCTGGTTATGAGCCATTCCCAGTTCAACGTTCTTGAGCTGGCGGGATGGCTCCTCGGCTTTACCCTGGATCTGCTTATATATCTCGTAGACCTCTCTGACTCCGCTAGCGCCAACGGGATGGCCGAATGACTTCAGTCCACCGCCAGCATTGAAGGCTACTTCACCCTCCAAGGCGAAGGTGCCGGCTTCGATATCGTTCTTGGCTGTTCCACGCTCGCAAAAGCCCATAGCCTCATAGCACATGAGCTCAGCGATGGAGAAGCAGTCGTGGCATTCCACTATATCGATCTCTTTGCGCGGGTCTTTGATGCCAGCCTGTTCATATACCTGCTGAGTCGCCCTGTAGGTTTCTTCCCAGTGCACCCAGTCATAGTCTGTTACCATCTTGCCGCAGCCAGGGCCTGATGCATTGCCCAGTGCTTTGACTGTGATATAGTCCTTCCTGAATTTGGGGGCGTCCTCAGTGCGGCATAGTATGGCAGCGGCGGCTCCATCGGTCACCCCGCAGCAGTCGAAGAGTCCCAGAGGCCAGGCGATTATAGGGGCGGACAGTGCTTGCTCTACAGTTATCTCTCGGCGCAGGTGGGCCTTGGGATTGCGGGCACCGTTGAAATGGCTCTTCACCGATATCATGGCGAGGTGCTTTTTCTCTGCCCCATACATGGCGAAGTACTTGGTGGCTGCCAGAGCATAGCGTCCGGGTGGGGTCCCTTGGATTCCAAATACGGGATGTACGCCTCCCATGGGCTCACCGGACCCCAGCCCTCCGACTCCTCGGTCCTTGGTCTTTTCGAACCCAACGCAAAGAACGAGGTCGTAAGCCTTGGCGATGAGAGCGTAGGTTGCCCCCCTAATGGTCTCCAGCCCGGTGCCGCACAGGTTTTCCACCCTGACAATGGGAATATAGTCTAATTTGAGGGGATAAGAAAGGCTTTGGCCACCGGCGAATCCAAGGGTACCTGACCATGCCGCCTGGATGTCGTTGGGGCCGACGCCGGCATCTTCGAAAGCTTCGTAGGTAGCTTCGACGACCAGGTCCCAGGCGCTGCGATCCCAGCGCTCCCCGAATTTACTGCAACCCATGCCTACGATAGCGACTTTATCCTTAATGCTTTCCATCTTTCACCTTCCTTAGGCCTCTCGCAGAGGACGGCATTTCCAGTAGTAGTTGCGAATGCCACGCTCACTGTGCATCCATCTGAAGGTAAGCTCCACCGGCATCCCGTCTTGCACTTTGTCGGGGTCGCGATCTGTCATCTGGGCGTAGAACCTTCCTCCCTCGTCAAAGTCGAGGATACATAGGATGATTGGGGAGTCCAGGCTAGGCCCCAGGAAATCATTGCTATAGGTGAAAAGCTTGGCTCTTCTCTCGGCAAGGCGGATGTCCTCGAACTGATCTTTACTCTGGCAGTACATGCAGATCCTCTGTGGAGGGAAGTTGATGTTACCGCAGACCAGACATTTCCCGCCACGGCAATTGATGTTCCATCTGCGATCGCGCCATGATATCGTGGCTGATGATTCATTTTCAAAACGGACATAGCCGTGAATGAGTCCGCGATAGCGCAGGTACTTGTCGTAGTTGGGCAGGGGGATCTTTGATGGCAGGTGATATTTGATTCCTCGTCGCCCTTTTGCCTTTTCGATGCCCTCGGTAGTGGTGAGGATGAAGGCGTCTGCTCCGTCACCGTAGTTGGCGACGAGAATTTTCTCACCGGCCTTCGCGTCTTCAAGGGCAGCGACCAGCATCATCAGCGTATAGGCGGAGCCGGTATTGCCAATTGTAGAGAACATGCTATCTTGAAGCTGAGTTTGGGTGTCGAAATTGAGTTTTTTTGCCAGTTGCGAGTGTCTCCTGCCGTTGTAAGCATAGAGGACCGCCTTTGAGAAATCCGCTGGCGCCAAGCCGTGCTTTTCCAATAGGTCCTTGACTGCCTCCTGGGTGTTTTCCAGATAGCCATGGGTGACAATAAAGCGATCTTCCCATGATCTCACGAAGGTGTCGCTGTCCAACCGCCACAGGTCCATGATATCGTCATAGTGAGTGTGGCTTCCATCAATACTGGCGACTACGTCAGTATCACCGAGAAGGACGGCGGCGGCACCGTCTCCGAATGCTTGTTCGTTCTCAGTGGAAGGGTGTCCCAGTCGGCAGTCGGCGGCGACTACAAGGACTTTCTTTGCTGAGCCGGCGGCAATGGCATCCAGTGCGGCTCGCATGGCGATGGTTCCTGACCTCAGGGAATTGGTGAAGTCAGCGGTCCTGGTGCTGCGTTTGAGGTCGAGTGCTTCAGCGACCAAGTTGGCACATTGCTTCTCTTTGTAGGGTGTTGAGGTGGAGGCTAAGAATAGTCCGTCCACCTCGTCACGGTTGATGCCTGCCAAACAATTGTTACCGGCTTCGACAGCCATAGTAACACTGTCTTCGTCGAAATTGGCAACTGCTTTCTCTCCACTTAGAGGCATCCCCCCCCAGGTTAGCCATATCAGTTCCCGACTCAATCTGTAGATGGGGATGTAGGCGCCGTAGGAAACAATCCCAGCCATTTGGCTCTCCTTTCGCAAAGTCATACCTAGCTGCCTGCTGTGACGAGACGGGAGCGAGGTCAACGGCTAAGCGGTGGACATTGAGAGGGTTGGAGTTATATCGAGCTTGATCCCGGGTCCCATTGAGGTAGTCAGCGAGATGCTTTTAATGAATTGGCCTTTTGCGCCGCTCGGCTTGGCCTTGACCACTGCATCAACTACTGCGGCTATGTTTTCCAACAGTTTCTCGTCACCGAAGCTGAGTTTGCCTATTGGTGTGTGGATGATGGCAGTCTTGTCCAGCTTAAATTCCACCCTTCCCTTCCGAGCGTCTGCAATAACGTGGGGCAAATCGGCGGGTTGTGATACTGTGCCTGACTTGGGATTTGGCATCAGACCTCGCCGTCCCAAGATTTTTCCCAGCTTGCCGATCTTGGGCATCATATCGGGTGTGGCGATAGCGACGTCGAATTCAAGCCAACCTTCCTCTATCTTCTTGACCAGCTCGTCTCCGCCGACATAGTCGGCCCCAGCGTCGCGGGCGCTTTTTTCCGACTCCCCCTGGGTAAAAACCAAAACTCGCACAGTCTTGCCCAGACCGTTGGGCAGTAGAGCTACGCCGCGAACTTGTTGATCGGCATGGCGAGGGTCAACCCCCATGCGCATGTGAAGCTCAACTGCCTCGTCGAATTTGACATGGGATACTTGCTTTGCGAGGCTGACCGCTTCCTGTGGAGAATACGTCTTGGTCTTATCAATTTTGTCCAGTGCTTCGAGATGCTTTTTAGCGTGTTTCCCCATGCTACTCCTAGCTTGTGATATCGATACCCATGCTTCGTGCTGTACCTGCTATGATCTTCACGGCACCTTCGAGATCGATGGCATTTAGGTCCTTGAGCTTGATTTCGGCAATCTCGCGTACCTTCTCTCTTGGAAGGCTGCCGATTTTATTCCGCCTGGGATTATCGCTTCCCTTTTCCGAGCCCAACGCGCGTTTTAGAAGATCGGCGGCGGGTGGTGTCTTGGTGACGAAAGTGAAGGAGCGATCTTCATAGATAGTAATCTCCACCGGAACGATTGAGCCTGCCTGAGATGCAGTCTGGTCGTTGTATTCTTTGCAGAAGGCCATGATATTGACACCGTGTTGTCCCAGAGAAGGGCCTACTGGTGGAGCCGGGGTTGCTTTACCCGCTTCAATCTGCAGTTTGATTATTGCTTTGAGCTTCTTCGCCATTCTTCCAACCTTTTTGACCTGATATTTGCTATTTTGTTATTTAGGAGCTTTGCCCAAGAAGGATTGGCTCACAGGTCAGAGCCTTTCTACTTGGAGAAAGTCAAGTTCGACCGGGGTTTCCCGTCCAAAGAAGGAAACCATGACTTTTACCTTGCCTTTTTCTTCATTGAGGTCGTCAACCACTCCGATGAAATCAATGAACGGGCCGTCGACTATGCGAATGCTCTGTCCTCTGGTGAAGCCTACCCTGACCCTCGGTGTCTCAGACTCCATTTGCTTCAGAATAGACTTAACCTCATCCTCGTCAAGGGAAACGGGTTCGATTTTCCCCTTATCATCCTGAGTACTGACGATCCCAGTGACGCCCGGAGTATTACGCACAACGTGCCAGCTCTCTTCATCCATGATCATCTCGACCAGGATGTAGCCTGGAAATACTTTCCTGGCCACGGTACGTCTTTGGCCATCTTTTATTTCCATCTCGTCTTCTGTGGGGACCACTACCTGGAATATCTTAGCGCCGACATCCATTGATTCAATGCGATGTTCTAGGTTTGTCTTGACTCGGTCTTCATAGCCCGAGTAAGTATGAATTACAAACCATTCCCTTGCGTTTTGTGCCATGAAAATCTGCCCAATCCTAAGTATTCAAGGAAAAAAAACCATCGAGGCAGAAGCTGGAGTCACGATGATTCAGATTCTCTGCTTACTGGTCATGCCATCCGACTGTATGTCATTTAAGCAGGATTATATTCATTAACTCGGAGAACCCCAGGTCGACCACCCAGAGGGCAATGGCTACGATCACGGTGACAACTATCACAATCGTAGTCAGATAAGTGGCCTCTTGCCTCGTAGGCCAAACCACCTTTCTTAACTCCGCTATAGTCTCACCGACGAATTTGAACCTTGGTTTTCCTTGTTCCTTTATCGAAACCTGACGCCTCAATCTGCTCTCGGTGTTCCTTTCCTTTATTTAGTCTCGCGGTGTAGAGTCTGGACCCGGCAACGGGGGCAATACTTGTTCAGCTCCAGCCTTCCCGTGTCGTTCTTCTTATTCTTGCTGGTGGTGTATGTTCTCTCCTTACATTGTGTGCAGGCGAGATGGATAGTAATCCGAGCTTCACCCTTCTTTGCCATTTCTTACTCTGTGACGGCTGTGACCAAGCCAGCCCCTACTGTTCTGCCGCCCTCTCTAACTGCAAACCTCAGGCCTTCCTCCATGGCTATGGGAGCAAGCAGCTTCACTTTCACTTTAATGTTATCGCCAGGCATTGCCATTTCCATTCCGCTTGGCAGCTCGATAGATCCGGTGACATCCATGGTTCTAATAAAGAACTGTGGTTTGTATCCATTGAAGAACGGTGTATGGCGGCCGCCCTCTTCCTTGGTCAATACGTATACCTCAGCTTCAAAGTCAGTATGAGGCTTGATAGAACCCACTTTCGCCAGCACCTGCCCTCGTTCCACATCATCGCGCTCTATCCCCCTCAGCAGGCAGCCAACTGCGTCTCCGGGCTCTGCTTCATTAAGCAGCTTATGGAACATCTCTACGCCGGTGACCACCGTTTTCCTTGTTTCCTTCATCCCCACAATCTCAATTTCCTGCCCCACTTTCATAGTGCCCCGCTCTATCCTGCCAGTTACCACAGTACCTCGTCCTTTGATGCCGAAGACATCCTCAATAGGCATGAGGAATGGCTTGTCAGCAGGACGCTCGGGCAGGGGTATGTAGCTATCTACGGCGTCTGTGAGCTCTAGGATCTTGCCGCACCACTCACACTCCCTCTTGCCACATCCGCACTCAAGAGCCTTGAGGGCACTCACTTGGATAATGGGCACCTCGTCCCCGGGGAAGCGGTATTTGGGAAGCAACTCTTCCCTTAACTCAAGCTCTGTCACTTCGAGTAGGTCGGGATCGTCTACCGTGTCCACTTTGTTCAAGGCTACAACTATAGCGGGAACCTCTACCTGTCCGGCGAGCAGGAGGTGCTCCCTGGTCTGGGGCATTACCCCATCATCTGCAGCTACAACCAGTATGGCCCCGTCCATCTGAGCGGCGCCTGTTATCATGTTCTTGATATAGTCGGCGTGACCTGGGCAGTCTACATGGGCGTAGTGGCGCTTCTCGGTCTCGTACTCGATGTGCGCGATAGCGATTGTCAGGCCTCTGGCCTTTTCCTCAGGAGCGTTGTCTATAGAATCGAAGGGGCGAAACTCAGTGCCACCCATGGTGGAAGCTAGAACTTTCGTAATTGCTGATGTCAAGGTTGTCTTGCCGTGGTCAACGTGCCCGATTGTGCCCACGTTAATGTGGGGCTTGGTTCGCTCGAAAACTTTTTTTGCCATCTACTTTCCTCCCGATAGGTTTGAACTAAGTTGGAGCCCACAACCAGATTTGAACTGGTGACCCCGTTCTTACCAAGAACGTGCTCTACCGCTGAGCTATGTGGGCAGGCTAGTGGTGGAGGGGGTAGGATTCGAACCTACGTAGCCATCTCAGGCGGCAGATTTACAGTCTGCTGGTATTAACCGCTCACCCACCCCTCCGGACTCGTCCAGAGCCCGAGAGCGGATTCGAACCGCTACCCTACCGATTACAAGTCGGTTGCGCTACCATTGCGCCACCCGGGCCTTTTTCGACCTTTATCTGATTCTAGCTAAGTATAAAAACAAAAATAATCAAAGTCAAGGCTTTCTGTATCGCCACACTGTTTCTTGGGAGGTATCCTCCAGGGTGATACCCAGGTTGTTGAGATCGTTTCGAATTTGATCAGCGAGCCGCCAATTCTTTTCCTGCCTCAGTTCAGCCCGTTTCTTTGTTAGCAGGTTGATGGTGCGATCAACGCCTGTTGTCTCATTCGAGTCCAGGCCGTATTTGATGGCAAGCTCTATAAGGGTCTGAGACGAGATTTCGGGGATTTTAGGCTCAGTTGTTAGAGCTAATCCCAGCACTTCAGCAAGTTCCCACAGAGTATGATATGCTTTGCGTACGTCTAGCTTCTCGTCATGCCCCCGATTTATCTCATGGGCGAGGTCAAACAGAACGGCTACGGCTTGCGGAGTGCCGAAGTCATCGTCCATCGCCTCGATGAACTGCTCTCTATAAGATGCAGGTTCTATGAGAGTGGTTGTAGACGTTTCGAGATCAACATGGGCAGCACGAATTAGTCTTTCCACCCCCTTCTCCATCGAGGCCAGGATTTCATCTGAGTAAGTGATGGGGCTGTGGTAGTGGGAGCTGAGCACCCAAAGCCTTATTGCGTCTGCGCTATACCGCTCTAGCGTTTCGCTGATGGTTATGAGCCGGCCTGATGATTTACTCATCTTGTCCTCGCCCAGTTGCATGAGGCCGTTGTGTAACCAGTAGCGCACGAAGGGTGTAACCGACGTAAAAGACTCGGACTGTGCGATCTCGTTTTCATGATGCGGGAAGATCAGGTCCTGGCCGCCGCCGTGAATGTCAATGGTCTCCCCGAGGTATTTGAGGGACATGGCGCTACATTCGATGTGCCATCCTGGTCTCCCAGGTCCCCAGGGGCTTTGCCAGTGTGGCTCACCGGGCTTGGCAGCCTTCCACAAGGCAAAGTCGAGGGGGTGCTCCTTCGCTTCACTGACCTCGATGCGTGCTCCTGCCACCATATCATCCAGATTGCGATGGCTAAGCTTGCCGTAGTCAGGGTCATTCGTCACGCGAAAGTAGACGTCACCACCCATCTGGTAGGCGTGCCCCTTTTGTATCAGGCCTTCAATGACCTCGATGATTTTGGGGATTTCTTCGGTAGCTCGGGGATAGAGGTCAGCTCGTTTCACGTTTAGAGCACTCATATCGGTGAGATATTGTGCGATAAAGCCCTCCGCCAGCTCCTGGGAGGGGATGTTTCGCGCATTGGCTCGTGTGATGATCTTGTCGTCGATGTCGGTGAAGTTCTGCACATAGTGGACTTCGTGGCCCCGGAATTCAAGGTAGCGCCTGATAGTGTCGAAGACAATATAGCTCATAGCATGGCCCAGGTGGCTGGAGGCATAAGGAGTGACTCCGCAGACGTACATCTTGATTCTATCGCCCGTCGGGACGAAGTTCTCTTTTTGACCGGAAAGGGTGTTGTATATCTTGATCACGCTTCCTCAACCAGAGCCACAGAGTAAGCAGCGATCCCTTCAGCTCTGCCGGCGAAACCTAACCCTTCGGAGGTAGTGGCTTTTACTCCCACTTGGCTTTTGGCAATAGACAAGGTATGACTTATGTTCTGTCTCATTTGGTCAACGAAGGGATGGATGCGAGGGCGTTCGGCGACTATTGTAGCATCGATGTTGCTGATGCGCCAGCCTTGTTCTTTGAGCAAGTTGCCAATGCGGTCGAGGAGGATGATGCTGGATATGCCCTCGTATGCAGGATCGTTAGGGGGGAAATGGGTTCCAATGTCTCCCAGGGCTGTGGCTCCCAGGAGAGCATCTATAACGGCGTGAACAACGACATCGGCATCACTCCAGCCCTCAAGACCCAGCTCGAAAGGGATCTCTACGCCACCCAGTACCAAGGGGCGTCCCCCGGTTAGGCGATGGGCATCGTAGCCGATACCGACGCGCATGGTGCTCCGGAGCTAAAGAATTGTTTGCCGTTATTTTTCAAGAAGAACTTGGCTATTGCCAGGTCTTCGGGGGTAGTCACCTTTATGTTTTGGTAAGACCCCATATAGACCTCGACCTTATATCCCATCTGTTCTACTAGAGAAGCGTCATCTGTGACCTCTGTGTCCGGTTGACGATAGGCTTCCGCTATGAGGTCGTAGCGGAAAATTTGAGGTGTCTGCGCAGCCCACAGGCTCTGGCGTGCCGGCGTCTGCTGGACAAAGCGGCGACGAGAGACGATCTTGATTGTGTCTTTGACGGGCACGCCGGCAATTGCAGCGCCGCTTTCGCGGGCTGCTATCAGACCTCGCTCGATAAGATCAGCATCAACACATGGTCTAGCGCCATCATGGATCACCACCCAGTTGCAGCTTGTCAACCTCCCCAACCCTTTTCTGACTGAATCCTGGCGCCTAAGTCCTCCTGGGCATACGGCAACCACTTTGGGCCAGTCGTGCTCTTTGGCCAGCTTACGTCCTCGCCCCAGATTCTTTCTTGCCAGCACGATGACAATTTCATCAATTGAGGGGCAATCCTGGAATACAGTCACTATCTTCGCCAGCAGAGGCTCTCCGTCCAACTGGGCAAAGACCTTGTCCAGGCTACCCATTCGGCTGCTGGTGCCAGCGGCGACGATTACGGCCCCGACTTTATCGCTTGATTTGCTCACTGATAGGTTCCTTTGGTTGGGCGAAGATCATCCTGCCGGCTGCGGTTTGCAATACTCTGGTGACGGTGATGCCAATCTCACTGTCGAGATAGCGGCGCCCACCTTCCACCACGACCATTGTGCCATCGTCCAGGAAGCCAATGCCTTGGCCAGCTTCCTTGCCCTCCTGAACAATGCGCAAGGCCATATCTTCACCGGGCAGTATCGCAGGCTTAACCGCATGGGCCAGTTCGTTGATGTTGAGCACCTTTACTCCCTGGAGCGTAGCTACTCGGTTCAAGTTTATATCATTACTGACTATGGGGCAGCGCAATGTTTTGGCCAACATCACCAATTTGGAGTCGACATCAGGCGCATCGTCGAAGTCTATATCTGATATCCGAACTGGGATATCAGATCCTTTTTGAAGTTGGGTCAACATTTCCAAGCCTCTCCGCCCCCGATTGCGCCGAAGCGAATCATACGAGTCAGCGATGTGGCGAAGTTCGTCGAGGACGAATCTGGGGACGAGCAGAGTTCCCTGGATAAACCCCGTTTGGATGATGTCCGCGATTCGCCCGTCAATGATGGCGTTGGTATCCAGGATGATGAATTCGCTTTTGTCGCCCCTTTTCCCGGCAATCATTGGGGCACTGCTGAAGAAGAACTGCAATACCGCAGGTCCCTGGAGCAGCATGATGGGAACGAAGACAGAGATCAGGAAGATAGCAGCGATGAGTGGTGTTATCTGCCCCCACCGGCCGGGGAGCATCGACAAAGGCAGGGTAATCAGGGCAGTGATGACTAAGGCAAATGCCAGCCCAATGGCTGCAGCTACGATACTATGTATCGGGAGCAGCCTTTGGCCCTTCCAAATGCGCTTACGAGCCCAGCGCAGGGGGCGTATGGCAAGGTAGGGAGCTAGCAAGAAGCCGCATGCATAGGCTCCAATGGAGAGAGACAAAACCCACGTCAGCTCATTGGCAGCCGTGCCCCTCTCGGCGATTACTATGGCTAGCCTCCACCCCCCGATGCCTAGGATTGCTGCGACAAGAGTACGGATAAATAGTTCGCCCCGCATTAAAGCCACTCCCTCCCCGCTTGAGACAGTAAGAAAAAATACTAAAATCCATCATCATATTCCCAGAAGAAGAGCCATCACGATATTACTATAATTACCCTATATTAATCTTGCTCGATGGTAGCACAAAAAATGGGGTATGTCAATTTTATCGCAGCCTGCTGACTGCGACGATGATACCGAGAACAAGCGCAATCAAACCATATATACTGAGAAATGAATTCAGAAAAGCTGGTAAAGGTGCGTCGATAAGGCTTCTAACGGTGTAGCTCAGAACCATGCTTATGCCTGCGACCACTTGCAGACCGAGACCACGCTTGCGGTTGACGGAAAGGCTGATTACTTCGCCGATTGCGTAGCCAATGCCAATCGCGATGAGGAGCCATAGGAAGCCGCCGAAAGGGATGAAAGGCCAAATAGCGCCAAGTGCTGAAGCGATGGCTAGACCAACGGCAACTGCCCTTACATAAAAGGTTGCTGAAACGTTGTAGACTGGCAACCGCTTCAGTGCAGCAC
>QIGA01000227.1 GCA_003229915.1 Chloroflexota bacterium | reverse complement strand
TACCGATTTGCGGTCGCCCTCCTGGCTGCAGAGATGAGCGGTAGGGTGGGTGCAGCACAGCGAAACCCACCGTTTCGATCTCCATTCGAGAAGGTAGATTTCATTTGTAGTGGCCGTCAAGCCAGACGGGCACTCCCATATCACTTAAACTGCAACGACGGCCTTTTGACACCGCACATCGATTCCTTGACATATCGCACCCAATTGGCTAGGATACTCGCAACATTGGCGGCTAGTTCACAGTCGGCGAATCTGCAACTTTCCGCTACATACCGTCGTAATACGCTTGGAAAGGAGAGAGATGAACTGGTTAGACGCAATATTTGTCGTCTTCTTGGTCCTTGGCGCCTTGAGGGGATTGCTGACCGGGAAACTGTTGCCCCTCCTCATCGTCTCCGCAATATGGATTATGAGCCTCGCTCTGGCGGTCAACTTCGAGGACCAGCTCGGCTCCACGTTCGGCGATTATCATTGGTATCCCCTGCTGGCATTCTTCATCATCCTGATCGTCATCCAGGCAATCATATACTGGTCAGGGATACCACTAATGATACTGAAGAGCATAAGCTGGAGACCCCGGGGATCAATGGATATGCTCGGGGGCATATTCATAAGTGCGTTCATAACTGCGATTTACATTGGATTAATCTGGCGCATCCTTTGGGAGATAGCCCGAGCGGTAGCGCGAACATCTAGCTTCACCGCGGAGGGATCGGGGATTGCCAACGCTTATTATAAGCTGGTGGAAGGCTCGGCTTTGCGCTCCGGCTTTATCGACTTTGTCGACTGGTACGAGCCGCCGGTGGGCGTGATACTCGGCTCCATCATTGCCGCAGCCCTCGTGGGACTCGCTGTAGCGGGCAGATTAAGGGAAGAGCGGGACTATGCCGAGAGCGAGATTGAGGACGTGGGCGAGCCCGAGAGCAGCCGCGAGCCTGAAAACGGGGGTGGGACTGAGAGTTTGTGAGTCACTAACTGGAATTAGAAAAGAATGTGACATTCATCGTGCCCTGGACTCAGGGGCATGACTTGTGACCTCTCTGCCAGCTACCGTATGTCCGGCACGGACAATACCCTCTCGAATCTCCTTTTCTGTGCCCTGCCCGCCGCGGTAGGCGACTGTAACGATCTTTTCAGGCACATCAACTTCGACGGTTTCCACACGTCTCAGTTTCTTCAGCGCAGCCTGAATCGTCACACCGCAACCTTCACAGTGGATGCTAGGCACCTCTAATGTGAGCGTATGCGTTGTTTCCTTCGTCCCTGGGAATTGGGGGAGGGTAATAAGCCGGTCAGCGAAGGAGTTGAGCAATATCACGGTCACACTGGCTGCCATGGCGATCATCGCCCAGACCGGGTGGACAAGGCCAGTCATCGCAGCAGGAACTCCAATTCCATTGAAGGCGAAGGCCAGAGAAATGTTTTGAATGGTCTTCGTGTAGCCGCTCCTGGCAATCCGATAGGCATCAACGACGCCACCGAGATTGTCTCCCACCAGGATAATGTCTGCCGACTCAATAGCGATATCCGTCCCCCCGCTGATGGCAATACCCACATCGGCTTGCATCAGGGCTGGGGCATCGTTGATACCATCTCCCACCATAGCCACCCGGTATCCCTGACGTTGGATCTTGCGGACCTCATTGGCTTTATCGTTCGGAAGAACCTCGGCCATGACCTGATCTATACCTGCTTGGGCACCCACTGCCCAGGCGGCGTGCCAGTTATCGCCAGTGATCAGAATGGTCTCCATGCCTGCAGCTTTCATACGCGCCACCGCTTCTCGAGAACCATCTTTCAAGGTATCACTAATGGCGATGATTCCCAACGGCTTACTGCCGGAGGATACCAGGGCCACAGTCTTCCCCTGTTCTTCGAACTCCAACTGTTTCCCTTCCAGTTCAGCAGTGTCGATACCCTGCTCCTGGAGGAAGCGAGCTGTACCCACCAGCACTCGTTGACCTTCCACCTTGGCAGCGATGCCTTTGCCCGCATAAGCCCGGAAATCTTCAACCTCACTCAATTCGACATTCTTATCTAGGGCATAGTCGACAATGGCGCGTCCCAGGGGGTGTTCGGAAGAGGCCTCAACTGAGGCAGCCAGCTTCAAGATATCCCCTCCTCCCTCTTTCAGGGGGACTAAGTTGGTTACTGAAGGCTTACCCCTGGTGACTGTCCCGGTCTTATCCAGAAGTATTTTGCGCACATCCTTGAAAGCTTGGAAGGCTTCGCCGGAGCGCATCATGATTCCCCTCTGAGCGGCTATGCCACTGCCCCGTATCATCGCCAGCGGAGCAGCCATCCCCAGGGCGCAGGGATAGCCCATGACCAGGACTGCGAGAGCGGCGAACACCGCCCGACTGAGCCTTACCTCGCCGATGACCAGGAACGATCCAAGGGTCCAGATGATAAAGGCAAGGGCCGCAGCAACAAGGACACCGGGCACGAAATACTTCAGCACCCGGTCTACCAGCACGATAATCCCCGGTTTGAGAGCACGGGCCTCCTGGATATGCTGGGCTACTTTTTGGAGAAAGCTCTCAACTCCCACGTGAGTTACCCTGACTGCTATCCTCCCGGTCACGTTGATAGAGCCGCCGATAACCTCATCGCCTCTACCTTTCTCCACAGGGACCGGCTCACCGGTTACAAGGCTCTGATCCACATATGAGACACCCTCAACCACCAGGCCATCCACCGGGATCGATTCGCCAGGACGGATACGTACGAGATCGCCCGTGTTCACCTCGCTGACTGGTATTTCTTGCTCGTTCCCGTCCCGAATGACGCGCGCTGTGGCAGGCTGCAGGTCCATTAGTCTCTTTATAGCCTGGGAGCTACGAGTCCGTACCAGCAATGATATGTATCCTGAAAGGAGGTGATAAGCGGTAACAAGGATAGCAACCCCGAAGAAGTCTGGAATTGGGAACTCCGAGTTGAAGAAGCCAATAAAGCCTCCAGTCAAGCCGGCGAAAGCGGCAAACTCCAAGAGCACATGCTGGTTAAGGATACCCCGCCGCAGAGAAGCCCAGGCCATTCGCTTGACATGCCATGCAGGCCAGAACATGGTGGCCAGAGCCAAGGCCAGCATTGGCCAGCGAAACCAAGGTTGGCGAAACCCGAGCCACATGGCAATCATCAGGGTCAAGGCAACCACAGTGGCGGCAGCGGCGGTCAACAGCTTGTTCCGTGCTGTTCTGAGCTCCGCTTCCTCTTCTTCGAAAGATCGTATCTTATCCGGATCGCGCCAGGTGTAACCCATGTCCGCGAGCGTGTCTTTGAGCTGCTGCGGGCTACTTAGATTGGGGTCATACTGGACGAGTACCTCCTCGTGGGCCAGACTTACGCTGACGTCGCTCACTCCCTCCATACGGAGTAAAGCCTGGCGTATGCTCTCCACACAGAAGGAGCACTGCATCCCGCCTATCTTGACCTGGAGCTTGCTCAAACCCTCAGAACGTCGTTCTGTGTCCATCCCTCTTTCTCTCGCAACCCCGCATGGCGATTCATATGAGCACCACGGAGTATAAAAAATAGTGACTTTTTGCAATGACCTTGTCTGTCATTACTACGAAAATGCGAGTTGGCAGTTTTGAGCGAGTAGGTTGGCCGACGTCGACCAATCTATGTCAATGAATTTCAGTTGATAGGATATTTACGGCGCAGCGAAACCCACCGCTTGTCTCAAGCATTCATGGGTCCACCATTTTCATCCTCAGTGGGGCCAAAGGCAATCGGCATGATGGATTCCCGCGTGCGCGGGAATGACAAGGGGGAAAGGCTTGTCCTTCCAGATCCGCCAAGTGATGAATTATGTGCACGTCCAACCCCTCGTCCACACAACCGATCTGCTATCAGCCAGACAGCGGTCAGTCTGCTTCCTCCCTGGGGCTACTCCACGCAACAACTCATCTTGGAAATATCTCGTGTGAAGGACTGGGCCACCAGCTTTATGGCTTCGCTCATGGTAGGGAAGACATGCACCGTATCGATGATGTCGTCGATGGTGAGCTTGAACTTCACCGCCAGGACTGCCTCGTGGATAAGGTCAGCAGCCATGGGAGCTACTATGTGCACCCCTGCGACGACGGCCGTCTTGGGGTCAATGGCCATCTTTATGGCACCTCGGGTTTCTTTAATAGCTCTTGCCTTAGGCACCTGTTCTATCCTTACGGTGCGGCAAGCGCACACATTGTAGCGAGCCATATACTGTTCCTCAGTGAGACCAACACTTGCTACCTGCGGGTCAGTAAACACTGCCTTGGGCACCGAATCGTAATCGATGGTCCTCTTCGTTCCCTCCAGAGCGTTGCTGGCAGCTATGTGGCCTTCCTTAGCGGCTACCGTCTCCAGGAAAACCTTCCCCACCACATCCCCCGCCGCCCAGATGTGAGATGCCGAAGTGCGCAACTCATCGTTCACCTTGACAAAACCCCGCGAGTCCACCTCTACTCCAGCTTCCTTAAGTCCCACGTTATCGCTGTTGGGAGCCACACCGGTAGCCAGCAGCAATTCCTCTCCCTTGACGGTAATCTGGCGCCCCCCCAGCTTGGCCTGCACAACCTTCAGTTCTCCTTCCTGCCAGAGCTCTTCAATGTCTACCCCGGTATGAATCTCGATGCCCTCTTCCTCGAGGCAGCGCTGAAGCTCATCAGCGACCTCTGGCTCAGCCAGGGGGAGGATCTGCCCCTCTCTCTCCAACACCGTCACTTTAGTGCCGAAGCGAGCGTACATCTGGGCGAACTCCAGGCCGACGGGGCCGGCACCGACAACGATCATGGACTTCGGCAATCGCGACAGGCTCAACGCCTCCCGGTTGGTGATGTAGCTCACCTTATCGATACCCTTAAAGGGCAGAATGCGAGGCCGGGAGCCCGTGGCTACGATAAACTTATCGCCCTCCAGCGTCTCCCCGTTCACCTCTACCCTCTGCGGTGAGACAAATTTGGCCTCGCCCTCTATCACGGGGATGCCAAATCCTTCGGCGACGCGGGTGTAGTTGCTCGCCCGGAGAGCGCCCACTATCTCATCCTTCTCCCCAATAGCAGCGCCGAAGTCAAGAGAGGCGGTACGGTTGCTTCTTATTGATCGAAATCGAGGATGTTGAGGGAGATAGTATTCGCTTCCAATCTCCAGCAGGAGCTTGGAAGGCACGCAGCCCACATTGACACAGGTGCCCCCAAGAGGAAGGCCCGCGTTAACAAGCACCGCCCGAACGCCCAGCTCCGAGGCCTTGATGGCAGCACCGAAGCCTCCTGCCCCACCACCGATAACGATCAAGTCGTACTTTTCCATGACAACCCTCCTTTTAATCCATGAGCCCAGATTCAAACAGCCCACCTGCCAGGTGAATTCTCAAAGTTAACCGCAAGTTCATCGTAATTCCCCTCCCTTCAAGGGATAGAGGATTTATGCGAAACCATGCCAAAGACTAAAAGTTAATGAAATCTACGGATTTAGGGCCTTCTTCGCGGAGCTGGCGCATGGATGCCCGCAGCCCCACCCCCAGTGCGCTATCCATCATCCCCTGAATGGGCCGGACGCTAGAACAAGATCAATGATACAGGTGCCAGGATTATTGTAAAGAGAAGGAGGATGCCCACCCCTATCATAACCAACCCCGCAACTGCCATTGGTGGCATGAAGACTAGAGTGGCGAAGATCATAAACGTGCCAATTGCCAGTAAGCTATTACCACCAAACATGTGCAATAGCCTTCTCCTCAGGGTTCTCCTTTTGTACTCAAGTCGAATTAGCAATTCTAGCATGGGAACGCCTCCGATTATATCTTATGTAAATTTTGGACATGGACTGAAATATAGCATAGGAAGGAGGTTACCCCTTTCTTGCTTCGATCAGCTTGAATATACCCAGCCAGAGGTCGGTAACACGTTCCGCCACCAGCCCGCCTCTGGTCACATTTTCGGCCGTTCGCCGGTTGATGTTCGCCCCGGATATCCGCACCACCAACGGATTGGTAAGGTTCATGAGCCCGCCCAGGATGAGGTTGGCGCTCAGGACATGCTCCAGCAAGATCACCTTGCCCCCTGGCTTGCACACCCGCTCAATCTCCTTCAGGCCACGAACTGGATCGGGAACGGAGCAGAAAACGGTGGTGGCTGCTACTGTGTCGAAGGTGTTGTCCTCAAACTCCAGATTCTGCACGTCCATCTGCCGCAGGTCCACCTTTACATTCTGCTTTGCAGCCTTGTCCCTGGCACGCGCCAGCATCTTGCCGCTGAAGTCGATGGCAATTATCTCAACATCTGGAGGGTAGTAGGGGAAGTTCTTACCGGTGCCGGCACCCACCTCCAGAATCTTGCTGCCTTCCACCTTGCCCCACAGGAGTGCGCGCCACTTCCTGAAGCTAGAACTCTCGATAA
The DNA here is from genome assembly GCA_003229915.1 of Chloroflexota bacterium. Lineage (GTDB taxonomy): Bacteria > Chloroflexota > Dehalococcoidia > SZUA-161 > SZUA-161 > SZUA-161. The sequence goes on along the minus strand of QIGA01000227.1, from coordinate 8,812 downwards.
GAGTCTCCATGAGGTCGTACAAGGGGGCGTTCCGGTCGTAACGTTTCCTGACAATCTCCGTAGCCCGGTCTTCAGTTTGCATTTCAGAATTTCTTCCTTCCCAGTCAGGACAGGTCTTTCTTGATCTGTTCAAACTCTTCCCTGGAAATCTCGCCCCTGGCATAGCGTTCCTTGGCTATGCCCAGTGGATTGGGTTCTCTACCGGTGCCCTGTCCCGAGTCGCCACGCTCTGTCAGTTTCTTGATTCCCCAAACAATCAGCGCAATGATAGCTCCCCAGAACACTATCATCCAGATACCGCCGAAGATCATCCACCAGCCTATGCCATCATGCCAATACCCCATTCCACACCTCGGAAATCCCTATTTGCCCTATTATACTAAGCATATCATCAAGAATTCATAAGGCAAATTTACTGGCCCTGTATTGCGTAGGCCTCGATCTCGACCGCACCCGTATTACCTCCCGAGCTACTAATGACTTCGAAGCGAAGCCGCTTGGCCTGAGTTTGCACTTCAAAGTAGTAGATTGTCGAGGCGTCAGGCAAATCGAAGGGCCCCAGGTGTTGGCCATCGTCTGTGATTACATCGAGGCGGAAAATCTGTCCGCTGTTCCCCATGGTCCGGGTCCAGAAACCGATAGCATCGAGATCGTACCTTTGGCCTAACTCGATTTCGATCCACGCCTCGTCTCCATCGCTGTTGGAGGACCACTCGGTACTGGGATCGCCATCGATCGCCTTGTTCCCGCCAAAAGAGCTGTCCAGGTCTCCACCGCCCCAGTTGCTGCTGACACCCACAACCCTGGCTCCCTCAGTTGCTGCGGCCACGTTTCGCCCACTCGGCGTCGCGCTTCCGACTCCTTCGCTGGTGGTAAAAGTAAGATCGTCTGACTGATAGACATTTGAAGCTGAGTCTGTTACCGAGACCCTGAAGTGGTAAGTCGTATCCGGCTGGAGACCTAAAAGCTGCACATCGTGGTCTGTCACAGGCCCGGTCATAGCCATCAATGACAGGCTGCCAGCGATAATTGGCATGTCTAACTTACTCTATGTCACCGCTAACATCTTAGGCGTCTGGCCATCAAGAAGTCATAAAATGGAGTGGGAAAACGTTAAGAAGTTATCACATTTTAGGTTATGTGCCTGGCCTGTTTGCCAACCAGGCGCCTGAGTTCCCAGGAGAAGCCGCAGCAGCAGTGTAGGGTGGGTGAAATGAAATGGAACCCACAATTCTCTTCTTCTCGAATGGAGATGGAAACTCAAGGTGTGCGCTGTCAGGGTAGAGAAGGGGCACGGGGCACCGTGCCCCTACCGAAATCGTATGTTCGCTATCTTTCCGTATTGTCCCGCTTAAGCGACCCTACCAGCCACCTCTGCCTCTCGTGCCCCAGTAGGATCAGGGCACACCCAGGACTCGCCCGTCAAGGAGCAAGGGGCCAGGGCAAAGCAATGCGAGAGAGTATAACGACTCAAATCCATGGATGAAGCTTGGGATAGTATGTCAAAGCCTTTTCTGGCTTTGTTCGTCAGAAGCGGCGCCCTCCGAAGGGCGGCTTGTTGACCGAGCTGCTGATCGTGGTCGCCATTCTCGGAGCACCGCAATAACCAAGAGTATGTGGTTTGTCTTTCGCAGCCAACAGAGCCACGTGTAGACATTATATGCAATCGTCCTGCACTTTCAACCTCACTACACTTCACCTTTCTTACCGATTTTATGCGATCACGGCACTAATACCGCAGAAACGTCGGGCATGTGAAATGAAGAGGGCAGTCACCCAGAGGCCGCGGCAGCAAGATGCCAGGACTCGGTCGGGGCAACCCGTTGACTGCCTTGCGTCGCCAGTCGCCGAACTGGGTTCATTCAATATTCCCAAACGTTCTCTGCACCAGTTCCGGTAGAGCCGGGTGTATGTGCAGGCCACTATAGATACCCTCAAGGCTGCCTCCAGTCGCCATGGCATTGACAACCTCTTGAATCAATATGGGTGCATAGGGACCTATGATGTGAAAGCCCAGTATTTCCCCGCTATGTTCGTCAACTATCGCTTTGGCAAAACCTTCTTCCTCCACCATGGCTTCGCCCTTCGCGGTATCTGCATACCTCGTCCTGCCCACCGATATGCGATAGTCCTTTCTGGCACTCTCCTCGGTCAGCCCCACCGAGGCGATTTGAGGATGGGAGTAAACCGCGTGCGGCACTGCCCTGTAGTCCATTGCTATTCTCTTCCTGCTGGTTGAGTTGTGCCACGCCACTGCTGCCTCCTTGTTCGCCACATGCAGAAACATCTGTTGTCCGTTGGCATCTCCCACGGCGAAAATGTTTTTCTTGCTTGTCTCAAGATAGTCATCAACCTTAATAAAACCCCTCGTGTCTACTTCCACGCCCGTGTTCTCCACCTTAAGCAAATCGGCATTGGATATTCTCCCCACCGCAATCATGACTCTCTCGGCAGAGTACTCCGCTTCTTTGCCGGTATTCCTGTCTTTCGCTACAACCGTACAACGGCTGCCGTCTTTCTTTATCTCCTGCGCCTGGGTTTCGGTATGAATGCGCATACGCCTGGCCAGCGCCTGCTCCAGCAAATCGGCTATCTCCCGTTCCTCGGATTGAGCGAGCCTGTCCAGCATCTCTAGGATTGTGACCTCGGTGCCCATCGCCGCAAAGAAATGGGCGAATTCAACTGCGACGTATCCGCCCCCAATGATAATGATGCTATTCGGCTTCTCCTTGAGCTCCAGGGCAGTTTCGTTTGTGAGATAGTCTATGCTATCGACGCCCTTGATAGGAGGGATCAGAGGGCGTGAACCAGAAGCGAGGAATATCTTTGCCCCTCTCATTCTCTCGCCTTTGGCCTCCATGGTGTAGTCCGCAACGAAATGCCCCTCGCCTTCATAGAAATCCAGGCCTTCCAGTTGCTCAACCCCTTTTCTTATGAGGGATTGAGTTTCCTGCCTGCTTTTCCTCATCCGCTCCATTATTGAGCTGAAATCTATGCTCTTAATCTCCGCATTTATGCCCAGCTTCTTGGCTTCCTGTATTTCAGTTATTCTATCTGCGGGATAGATCAGCATCTTCGAAGGTATACATCCCAGATTGAGGCAAGTGCCTCCATAGGGCCCTTTATCGACCAGGGCAACCTTAAGGCCTTTCGAGAGCGCCTCATCTACAATAAGCCCCCCCGCCCCAGACCCGACTACGATAACATCATACTCTTTCATCGATATTCCCTCCTCTAGTGCTGTTCATTGCCTCCCCTAACGAGTTGCGGGACTATGAACGAATTCAACAACCCCACACCACTGTTGACCAACACCCCACCATTATACCACCTTAAAAGTTAGACCAGCCAGCAAGTGCTGCTGAGGTTTTACGACTTCCGCACCGCGAAATAGACCATCACGAACCCCACTATTAGCCCTACTATGCCACCAGCGAGAAGCCCCACACCGGTACCGAATATGAAGGGAGCCTTCGCCCCGACCGCTACGCTAAGGTCGAGGCCAGCGGAACCATCTTCATTCATCAAGACGATAGACCAAGTGCCTGGCTCCAGTTCCCACTCCAGAGTCTGGAGTCCAGGGCCATACACCGACTCCGACCAGAATGTCTGGGATGTGGGGGTTTCGGGTTCAGCACTGCCTGGGTGGTTTATGTAGTCTATCTCATAAGGATAGATTTTGAACACGACGATCTTATCATACTCAACATCGTTGAGGTAGGAGTTCAAGTCTGACTCCTCAGCTACGCCCATGAATATCTGCTTCGAGGGATCGTCGTTTGCCCCTTCCACTTTGAAGGTGACCAGATTGCTCCAATCCCATACGCCGCCTGCCGACAAGTTTATTTCTGCGGGCTCGGTGACGATGGCATAGGAATCTTTGTCAAGCCGAACAGTCCTCGTAGTATAGAACCCCTCGTCATCTTTGAGGACACTGTCCGCCCAGAGCAAAGCCCCACCGGAGAACACGAGGCCGGCCGACACCACCAACACGATGATTCCGAAGACCAGAAGTACGATCTTTCCTGCACCCACAATAGCACCCCCTTGCTCCAAGAGCCTTTCTGAGAAATACAGAGAGAGCCGCTCTGCTCTATGCTTGCCCCGACTGCTTCCTCCCCGGCTCGTCACGATCCGCCCTCGTCGGCTCACAATGAACCACAACGTTAATCGTACGCTCCATCGACTGTGCGATAACGCTTTCAACGGCACTGCAGATTCGATGTCCTTCAGCCACTGAAATCCCGGCCTCGACCTGTACATGGACGTCCATGAACACCTCGCGTCCGACCAGGCGAGTGCGCAGGCGATGCCAGCTCTTGACTCCAGGTACGTCTTGAATGACCCCGACTATCGACTCTCGTTCATCGGCTGAAATCGAACCCTCAGTGAGTTCGAAAAAAACCTTCCATAGTGCATGGAGTCCCACGATACCTACCATAATACCCACGACTATGGCCGCTAGCTGGTCACCGTGCCCCCAACCCACCAGCCCAGCGATGCCTCCAAACAGCACAGCCACCGATGAAAGCGCATCACTTCGGTGGTGCCAGGCGTTAGCATACAGCGCAGAGCTGCCAGCCCGCCGGGCTACTCCGCGGGTGACTCGATAGATCCACTCCTTTGACACAATCGACACCGCAGCCACCACGACGACCGGATAGCCCGGTATGTTGACCTCTTGTCGATAGAGGGCAAGCCCAGCCTCCAACGTGATAAAGAATCCAGCCCCGACAAGCACCACCCCAATGAAGGAAGCGGAAAGCGTCTCAAATTTCCCGTGTCCATAGGCATGACTTTCATCGGCGGGACGCGATGAAAGTCGGACGCCCAAGATAACAGCCACATCAGTGAACAAATCGGATATAGAGTGAACCGCATCGGCGACCAGCGCAGCAGAACCAACAACCACGCCAACAGCCAGCTTCAGTCCCACAAGGAACACGTTGAGGCACAACCCCCATATGGTAACTTGAAGAATCTGGCTAGTCTGATTCATCCCCAACACCCCAAATCATCCTTCGTCGACTGTTCACTTATAGCCTGCAGCTTCACAGCACCAGTCGCAACGAGATTTCTGAGTCCAGAGGTCAATTCTCTCAAGGTCAACAGGCCACCCGACTACTGAATCTACCAAATTTGCTGTTCGAAATCATTAGCGAGCATTTTACCATCGGACCAAGGAGAGGTCAAAGATTGAATGAACAAACAGCGGAATGGCCGGACCAGAGCGCCATTGTTTGATGCCGGCCGCAGTACTATTTTCCCACCCGCAATCGTGCGAAATAGCCATTGTGCACCAGGCCAAGGATGTGCTAGTTTCGTTTACGTAGGTCGACGGCGATTCAATCGTCTTGAACGTGGATTCAACGCAAAAGTCGAGGCCACAGAAGGTGTTCTATTAGAAGGGGGCATCTACCTGTCAGTAGAGGGCCAAAGCTCCGCATTTCAACATTCGCACTTAGATAAGGAAGTGAGACATGGCAGGCAAAAGCAAGGTGGCGCTGGATAAATCTTATCTCAGGGCTAGCTACGCCAGCGAGCGCAAGCAGGCGGAGGGGGCGTTACGCGAATTGGAGGGGAAGTTAAAACAGCGTTTGGAATGCCTCCCCGATGCTATCTACATCAACGATTTAAACGGAACCTTCTTATATGGAAACAAGGCAGCGGAAAGAATGACGGGCTATTCAAGGGAAGAGCTTATCGGGAAAAGCTTCCTGGAAGCTGGCCTTCTCCCGCCAGAGTATTTGTCAAAGGCGGCCCGGGTGCAGGAGCTAAACGCAGCCGGAAAACCCACTGGCCCTGATGAGATTGAACTGATCAGGAAAGATGGAAGGCGTGTATTCATTGAGATATCCACCTACCCGATAGGAGAGGGGGACAACGCCGAGGTTATGGGGATCGCTCGTGACATCACCGGGCGCAAGCAGATGGAAGAGGAGCTATGCGAGAGCGAGGAGAAATTCCGCAGTGTGCTGGATAACTCTCTTGACATGGTATATCGGCTGAGCCTCGAAACCGGCCGATATGATTATGTGAGCCCCTCATCGAGAAAACTGCTCGGATACAGTCCAGAGGAGTTCATAGCTCTTGGGTCGGAACACGCGACCTCTCTGATACATCCCGACGACATCGACAGGCTGTTAGAAAATGTCATCGCATTGATGGCGCGCACAAAACAGGATGATACAGCTTCCATCGTTGAATATCGGATCAAGCACAAGGAATTGGGATATCGCTGGATGGCCGATAACATCTCCGTAATGCATGACGACTCGAACGTGCCGGTGGCGGTAGTCGGTAATCTGAGAGACATAACAGAGCAGAAAACGGCAGAAGAGGAGCTGCGGATCAAGGAAAACGCCCTTGAGCACTCTCTTAACGCCATCGCCATGTCCGATATGGAAGGCAACATAACGTACGTCAACAATGCCTGCGTGGAAATGTGGGGTAACAACAACAAAGAGGAACTGTTGGGGAAACCCTACTGGGTTATGTTGCAGTCGAACGATGTCCTAAAAGACATAGTAGGGGCAATGATGCAGGATCAATCCTGGGATGGTGAACTAGCTGCGAAAAGAAAAGATGGCAAGGAACTCCATATCCACGTGCTATCTGGCGTTGTGAAAGATAGCTCGGGAAATCCTATCCAGACCATTTCCGCCTTTATTGACATCACCGAAAGGAAAGAGGCAGAACAGACGCTGAGAGAATCGGAGGAGAAATTCCGGAATTTGGTTGAGGAAATGAATGACGGCTACTGTGTGCTGCAGGGATCCCGGGCGGTGTTCGCCAACACCCGAAGCGCCGAGATGTTTGGGTATACAGTCGAAGAGGTAATGGGCAAGCCTGTCCAGGAACTTCTGCCACCTGAAATAGTGAGCGAGCTATGGGAAATGCGCGCCAGGAGACAGCGCGGCGACGCCGTGCCAGAACAATATGAAGTAGCCATGGTGCGCAAGGACGGAACATCTTTTACAACTGAGCTCGGAATCAGGATAATAGAGTATTCAGGCAAGCCAGCCCTCTCCGTGGTTATCAGGGATGTCACCGAGCGCAAGCGGGCTGAGGAGGAAGTCCGCAGACTGAATGAAGAGCTCGAGCAGCGGGTCATCGAGCGCACCACGCAACTCCAGGCCGTTAATCAGGAACTCGAAGCCTTCGCATATTCAGTATCACACGACCTGCGCGCACCTTTGCGCAGCATAGACGGCTTCAGCCAGATACTGCTGGAGGATTACATTGATACGTTGGATGACGAAGGCAAAGACTACCTCCAGCGTGTGCGTTCGGCCAGCCAGCGCATGGGGGAGCTCATCGATGATCTCCTGGGTCTCTCCCGTGTCACGCGCGGCGAGATGCTCCATGAGGCAGTTGATCTCAGCGCCATGGCGCAGATGATTTCTACACAGCTTCAGCAAACCCACCCCGAACGCCAAGTGGAATTCATTATCACGCCGGGACAGGTCGCCAGCGGCGACGCGCGCCTGCTACGGGCAGCGTTGGAGAATCTACTCGCCAATGCGTGGAAATTCACCGGCAACCGAGCGTCCGCCAAGATAGAATTCGGCTGCGTTGACGACAATGGACAGACTGTCTATTTCGTGCGTGACAACGGCGTGGGCTTCGACATGACCTACGTAAACAAACTATTCGGCGCCTTCCAGCGACTGCACTCGCCCAGCGAATTCGAGGGCACTGGAATAGGCCTGGCTACAGTGCAGCGCATTATTCACCGCCATGGCGGGGATATCTGGGCCGAAGGCGCAGTGGGCCAAGGCGCTACGTTTTACTTCAAACTTTGACAATCAGAGAGGTGCCAAATGAACAACAAAACCATCCTGTTGGTGGAAGACAATCCCGACGACGAGGCACTGACCTTACGTGCACTCAAGAAGAACAATATCCTGAACGAAGTGATGGTAGCACATGATGGGGTCGAAGCGCTGGATTATCTGTTCGCCACGGGCAGCCACGCCGATCGTGATAGGGATGTCATGCCAGAGGTCATCCTGCTGGATCTGAAGCTGCCCAAAGTCGACGGCCTCGAGGTGCTGCGACGTGTCCGCACCGATGAGCGCACCAGGCTCCTCCCCATAGTCATTCTCACCTCTTCGAAAGAGGAGCGAGACATGATTGAAAGCTACAGCCTGGGTGCCAATAGCTACATTCGTAAGCCCGTGGACTTTGTCCAATTCGGCGAGGCCGTACAACAACTGGGGCTATACTGGCTCGTCTTGAACGTTGCACCGCCAAGGGTAAGGGCGGCCCAGACATAGGGATGATGTCATGAGCGCACCACTTCGCGTATTGATCGTTGAGGATTCCGAAGACGACGCTGTTCTAGTGCTGCGCGAGCTGCGGCGCGGTGGCTATGATGTGACATATGAACGCGTCGACACGCCCGAAGACATGAACGCTGCACTTGATAGGCAGGCATGGGATATCATCCTCTCCGATTACTCCATGCCGCGCTTTAGCATGCCTGCAGCACTGGCAATGCTAAAGGAAAAAGGGCTCGACCTGCCGTTCATAATTGTCTCAGGGGCCATCGGCGAGGAAGCCGCGGTGGCAGCCATGCGGGGCGGCGCCCATGACTACGTAATGAAGAATGATCTGGCACGACTCGTGCCAGCCGTTGAACGCGAGCTGCGTGATGCCGAGGTGCGACGTGAACACGAACGGATGCAGCAAGCCTTGCGGGACTCAGAGGAACTCTACTCGGCATTGGTGGGTAACCTCACTGATGCTGTGCTCCTCTTCAGGGGGGGCATACGCATCTGGTGCAACGACAGGGCGGAGGAAGTATATG
>QIGA01000186.1 GCA_003229915.1 Chloroflexota bacterium | reverse complement strand
CGCCGAAGAGGTGGAGACGGGGGAGTAGAGGAAACGTACCCAAATAGAATCGAACGTAGATAGAGTAGTCGAATAGTGATAATCCTTACTTGGAGGGCTTTATTTGGTGCTCGGAATTCAGCATAAATTGCCTCCGAGAATCGGTTGTTATACAATAAGTTTAAGAAGCAAACGCATGGCTGCGAGATGCAATGGGAGAGGTGCCGGCCAAAAGTATGGGAGGGTTTTTGTTTAGGGGCAAAACGAGGTTGCATATTCTCTCATTCAAGTACAATGTGAATTTCATTTGCCGGTAAATTACATAAAGTCGTACCAAAGTAGTGGGTAACAGAGTGGCTGGTAAAATGAAGAATTTAACGCTGCCATTATTCCCAATGCCCCAAGCAGTTGATTTCTTCTCAGAAGAGCATAGGCTGATTGTCCATCTTGGCGATACCTATGATTTTCTGAAAGCTCTGCCAAACAATACTGCAATGCTAATAATCACTTCACCGCCTTATAATATCGGCAAAGAATATGAGACTAAAACAAACATTCAATCATATTTAAACCAACAAGAAGCAGTGATAGACGAATTGGTGCGAGTATTGAGGAATGATGGAAGTCTGTGCTGGCAAGTAGGAAACTTTGTGGAAAACTCAGAAGTGTTTCCTCTAGACATATTCTATTACGACATTTTCAAGAAGAGAGGTTTGAAGCTTCGGAACAGATTAATATGGCATTTTGGGCATGGCCTACATGCCTCCAAGAGATTTTCAGGCAGATATGAAACGATTCTGTGGTTTACAAAAACCGAGGACTACATATTCAATCTAGATTCTGTCAGAGTTCCCGCAAAGTATCCTGGGAAGAGACATTTCAAAGGCCCCCACAGAGGCACGCCTTCAGGGAATCCACTAGGCAAGAACCCTTCGGACATTTGGGCTGTTGTTGCCGAAGAATGGGAGAAAGAATTATGGGACATACCAAATGTAAAAGCTAACCATCCCGAGAAGACTGTTCATCCCTGTCAGTTCCCAATAGAACTAGTAGAGCGATGCGTCTTGGCACTTACGAGTGAGGATGATTGGATATTAGACCCATACTGTGGCGTGGGCTCAGCATTAATAGCTGGACTGAAACATAATAGAAGGGTAGTTGGCTGCGATAAGGAGCCTAGTTACATACAGATAGCGAAAGAAAGAATATCAAACTTCTACAGTGGAACATTGAGAATAAGACCACTTGGCAAACCTGTCTATGTCGCCACTGGTCGTGAGAAAGTCTCAAAAGTGCCAGATGAATGGAAGAAGAGGTAAACAGGAGAAGCTGAATGATTATTGCTGGAGTGTATTCGTTTAACAGAGGTGGGAAATTTATCAAGGGGAAATACAAACACTTACTGGGTGAAATAGAAGAGATTATTTCAGCGGTAGATGCAAACCAACACAAGACGAAGAAGAGCAAGGAAAAGACTATGCCTGGGAGGATGCTCTTTAATCCCAAATCACTGAATAGGGAATTCAAGAACGAATTCTTCAGCAGGCAATGGCAAAATGTGAAGGTGAAATGTGATTACCCTACACACTTCTACACTAAGAACTATGAACCAAAGAGGATGAAAGGTGGCGCTTTCCGTGAGATGGACTTTGTCAAGGAAGGCTTAGGAGTTGAAGTACAATTCGGCAAATACGCTTTTATGGTCTACAATGTCTGCGCAAAGATGACTATATTCAATAAGATGGGCTACATTGATGCGGGGATCGAAGTTGTTCCAATAAAGCAGTTCGCCGATGAAATGTCTACGGGTGTGTCGTACTTTGAGCAGTTCGTTTGGGATTTGGAGAATAGAGGAATATCTAATATTGACATACCAGTTCTCATATTTGGCATAGATGCGTAGGCAGACTCGTGCCATCAAGAGAAAGCCTCATAGATTCCTCAACAGAAACTTGGCAAAACCACTGTAGGGAATTCTAGCTCACTACTAAGGTCCTGGATTATGCCACCGTTCAAAATATTCTGCGACTTTGGACTAACCGGCGACCAGCCCCAGGCGGTGGAGAAGCTCGTCGGGGGGCTTGAGGAGGGCAATAGGGAACAGACCCTCCTCGGCGTCACCGGCAGCGGCAAGACCTTCACCATGGCCAACGTCATCGAGCGGGTGCAGCGTCCCACTCTGGTTATCGCCCACAACAAGACCCTGGCCGCACAGCTCTGCTCTGAGTTCAGTGATTTCTTCCCTGAAAACGCCGTGGAGTACTTCGTCAGCTATTACGACTACTACCAGCCCGAAGCCTATATCCCCCGCACCGACATCTACATCGAGAAAGAAATCAATATAAATGACGAAATCGACAAGCTGAGGCACTCAGCAACCCGCTCCCTTCTCACCAGACGCGACGTCGTCATCGTGGCGTCCGTCTCCTGCATCTACGGCTTGGGAGACCCATCCGAGTACTACGGCTTCGTGGTGAGCATCTCAAAGGGCGAGAAAAAGAACAGAGACCGTCTCGCCCGCCAGTTGGTGGACATGCAATACGAGCGGAACGACATGGACTTCAGCCGCGGACGCTTCCGCATTCGAGGCGATACCCTCGAAATACAGCCCTCCTACGAGGAATTGGCGTTGCGCATTCAGTTCTGGGGCGATGAGATCGAGCGCATTCTGGAGATCGACCCACTGACCGGTGAGCTCCTCGCAGAGCGGGAACGGATAGAGATATATCCCGCCAAGCACTTCGTGACCTCCTACGACAAGCTTATTGCCGCCATAGCCGACATAGAGATAGAGCTTGCGGAAAGAGTCGCCGAATTCAAGAGCCAGGGGAAGCTACTGGAGGCCCAAAGGCTGGAGGCGCGCACTAACTACGACATCGAAATGCTGCGCGAAATCGGCTACTGCACCTCAGTCGAGAACTACTCTCGCCATCTCGCACGCCGCTCAGCGGGGAGCCGACCGTGGACGCTTCTGGACTACTTCCCCGACGATTTCCTGCTCTTCATCGATGAATCTCACATGAGCCTCCCCCAGATCAGAGGTATGTATCATGGCGACCGCTCCCGCAAGGAGACACTTGTGGAGTACGGCTTCCGCCTTCCCTCGGCACTGGATAACAGGCCACTGAATTTCGATGAGTTCCAGAGCCTGATCAATCAAGCCGTCTACGTTTCGGCTACGCCGGGACCTTATGAATACGAGCACAGCGTCCACGTGGTGGAACAGGTCGTGCGTCCCACCGGGCTCCTCGATCCCACTGTCGAGATCAAGCCCACCCAGGGGCAGATCGATGATCTCTTTGACCAAATCAAGGCCCGCACCGACCGCGGCGAGCGATGCCTGGTTACCACACTGACCAAGAGGATGGCCGAGCAGCTTGCCGATTATCTCAGGGAAATGGGGATTAAGACCCACTACCTGCACTCGGAGATCGATACCCTGGAGCGAGTAGAAATCCTGCGTGACCTCCGCCTCGGCGTCTACGACGTTGTCGTGGGTATTAACCTCCTGCGCGAAGGCTTAGACCTTCCTGAGGTGAGCCTGGTCGCTATACTCGATGCCGATAAGGAAGGCTTCCTCAGATCAGAGGGCGCGCTCATTCAGACTATGGGCCGCGCCTCTCGCCACATCGAGGGGCGTGTGATAATGTATGCCGATACCATGACTGAGTCCATGCGGCGCGCCATAGACGAAACCAACCGCCGCCGCGACATCCAGGTGGCCTACAATCAGGAGCACGGCATCACCCCACAGGGCATCAGGAAAGCGATCAGGGGCATCACCGACCAGCTTAAGGCAGTCGCCGAGACCCGCGCTCCGTATACCATAGACGCCGCCATACCCAAAGACGAGATCGCACGACTCATCAAGAATCTGGAGTCACAAATGAAGACCGCATCCAGGAATCTTGAGTACGAGAAGGCGGCTCTTCTCAGAGACCAGATCATTGACTTGAGAAAATCCCTGGTATAGCCCAGTGAGATAGAGGACAGGTGTCTTGGAAAACAAAGAGACCAGACAGGAACGCCGCGAGGAGAGGATACAGAAGAGAAGGGAGAGGATACTCCAGCATGGGCGCAGCTTTGTCCGGGCGTACAAGGATGCCATCATCAAGAGAGCGAAGCAGGTGCGTAGGAAAGGAGCCCGTTGAAGAGAACAGGGATATCCTTCCTTTATCTCATCGGAGAGAGGCTGAGCGATTTCCCGCAAGAGCTGGAAGGCATATTAAATAGACCCAACATCAGCTTCCACGAAGCTTTCTACGAGTTGACACCCACGCCGGAAGACCTGCTGCTGAAGGTTCATTCCTCCCGGATGATAGAAGGTGTGAGGCAAACACCGTATTACGAGACGGCCCTGTATTCAACGGGTGGCACAGTACAGGCTGCGGAGAGAATCTGGCGCAACGAGATAGACAACGCCTTTGTCTTCACGGGTACTGGCGATCATCATGCCGGCAGAGACTATTTTGGCGGGGGCTGCCACTTCAACGGGGCCGCATTGGCCATAGAGAACCTGAGACACAAGTTTGGAGCGAAAAGATTCGCCATCCTCGACACAGACTCCCATCACGGTGATGGCACCAGGGACATATTCCAAGATGACGAAGATGTCCTCCATGTCTGCCTTTGCAGCCAAAACCGGGACGACGGTACCAATGTGGACATAGCAATCCCCTACTCAATATCCGACGAGGAATACCTCTCGATATTGGAGGCTGAATGCACTCCTCGGATTGCTCAATTCAAGCCAGAGATAATATTCTGGGAGTTCGGCTACGATGCTACCAGCGGTGATTATGGCAGTAAGGGGCTGTCCATTGACTGCCACGCTGAGATAGCCAGAATCGTAAGTCAGGTCGCAGACAACGCCTGTCGGGGAAAAATGGTGGCTATACTCTGCGGAGGCAGCAGGCGAGACATTGCGCGCCACTGTATCCCCAGGATAATAAACTGCCTGGCGGAATGATTCAGGCGACCTTCGGGGGAATTGCCAGGCGAACCCAGACAGGACGAATCAACAGCTTCTGCTTACTCGTGGTTGATACGGGAGCAAACGGAGAACAGTGATTGGAGGAGATGCTTCAATCTACCCGAAATCTGCCGATGGCTGACGCAAACGGAGCCCCTAGCGCACAGAAACAGTTTGTAAAAAAAATCACAATGGGGCTTGAAAAGGGTTGACCACTGCGTTTATTGTGTGCTATATTAAGCTGTGATACAATTCACAGGGTTATGGGGAGTAGATGGGCGGCAGTATTCAGGTTGGTCGGAATCGGGTGGTATATCGCCCTATGCATACTCCTGGGGGCGCTGGGAGGACGCTGGATAGGGCAGAAGCTGGGTGGTGGCAGCAGCGAGGTTATACTCATGGTGGTCGGCTTGCTGCTGGGTCTGATAGTCGCCTTTTACGGTACCTACCGTATGCTCAAAGCAATAACGTCTGAGAACTAAGACAGGGCTAAGGGAAATAGAACTAGTGCCGAATCTAGGACGCAAGAGCAAGGTGTTAATTGTGATAGTCCTTGCTCTTGCTTTAATGTTAATTGGGGCTCTTTTCTTTCCTGTCCCTCAACCAGGTATTGAGCTTTCGGCCAACTACGGCGGTGGTGTGGGGCCAGAACCCTTCTTCCAACTGGGCCCAATCTATTTCACAAATACACTCATTGCCTCGTTTATGAGCATCTTGGTCCTTGCAGGCCTTTTCTACTTCGGCACACGCAAGATGAAGCTGGTTCCTACAGGCTTGCAGAACCTTGTTGAGGCAATCGTGGAAACATTGCTCAACTTCTTCGAAGGGGTGGCAGGCAAAGAAAACGCGCGCAGGTTCCTTCCCGTCATTGCGACTATCTTCCTATACGTTGTCACGAATGCCTGGCTGGGACTCCTGCCCATATTCAATGCCATTGGCTGGGGGGAACCTGGAACTTCCGGAAACCTCTTGAGCTCGATAGCGGGCTCGGTATTCCCAGAATACGATGGATTTATAGTGAAAACAGCGCTGTTCCGGCCAGCCAATACTGATATCAATGTGCCTCTCATGCTGGCATTAGTATCGTTCCTCGCCGTGGAATACTGGGGGGTCACGGCAATCGGGGCCCGCCACTATGCAGCCAAGTTCTTCAGATACGGACAACTAATCGGCGCGCTCGGCCTGCTTGTAAGAGGCCGCGTCAAATCCGCACTGAGCGGGATCTTCTATGGTGGCATCGATGTCTTCGTGGGCGGCCTGGAACTGCTGAGTGAGTTTGTGCGCATTATCAGCTTCACCTTCCGTCTTTTCGGCAATATGACTGCGGGTGAAGTATTGCTACTGATGATGGCGTTTCTCGTCCCCTGGTTGATTGCGGTGCCCTTCTACGGACTGGAGGCGCTCTTGGGCGCAATCCAGGCGCTCATTTTCGCTGGATTAACCCTCGTTTTTGCGACTTTGGCAGTAACCCCTCACGAACAGGAGCCTGAGTAAGAACCCCGAAGGAGGTTAACAGATGGACGCTGAAGCTATGAGGATGCTGGGGGCGGGACTGGCTATGGGGCTGGGTGCCCTGGGGCCAGGGGTCGGAATCGGTATTTTGGGCTATGGGGCCATGCAGGCCCTTGGACGCAATCCTGAGGCCAGAGGCCCGATCATGACCAACATGATCCTTGCCATCGCCTTCGCAGAGGCCATAGGAATTTACGCTCTGATCGTAGCCATCATCCTTGCGATGCTTTAGGCTAGGAGATCAAAGGAGGCATTGTTATGCAAGACGAAGGCCTACCTCCATTTATTGCAATAATGGCGTCAACGGTGCTTATCATTGGAGTTGTCATCGCAGGGATCATCTTGGGCGCTGTTCTCATCATCGGGGGTAGCTAACTACCGCCAATTGACGCTCAATTCTGCCCCTGCGACCGGGACAGTCGCAGTATAAGCGATTGTTTCCCGAGCTAAACAAAGGGAGTTGCACAATGAGGTACCGTGTTGGCCTTGCCATAACCATCATGCTGCTAACGCTGCTGCTCAGCAGTTGTGGCGCAGCCCAAGAGCTGGGCATAAACTGGCGTGGCCTGCTTGGGCAGTTCATAGCATTCGGCATACTACTGGGTTTGCTCCTGTTTTTCGCCTACAGGCCGATTACAAGGATGCTCAACAACCGGTCTCAACGGATCAAGGAAAGCATGGATCAGGCCGAGTATATTAAAGAACAGACTGCTAAGACCGAGAAGATGGTGCAAGAGCAATTGGCGGAGGCGCGCAGGCAGGGGCAGGGTCTGGTAGCTCAGGCAGAACAGATCGGGGAACGCCTTAAGGAAGAGGCGCGCCAGCAGGCCAAGCAAGACGCCGAGGCTATTGTCGCCAGAGCACGGAGCGAAATCAAGGCAGAGAACGAAGAGTCTATTGCCCAGTTGCGCAGAGAGTTCGTTGACGTAGCTATTCAAGCCGCGGAAAAGGTGATCAACAGGGCTCTGGACAAGGAAACCCATCGGCAGCTTATCGAGGAGACGTTGAAAGAGAGCACAGACTTGAAGAAGGAGGGCTAGTGGCGACAGCCGGTTCCGCCAAGAGATACGCACAGGCAGTATTTCAAATTGCCCTGCAAAACAACGAGGTGGATAAGTGGCGATCTGAACTGGAGACTATTGCCGCCACTTTGAGCTATCCAGAGTTGAAAGCGATTCTAGAGAGCCCCAAGGTCCGCCTCGACGACAAGATACAGTTGATAACCAAATGTCTTCCAGGGCTAAGCCAGCTTGCCCTGAATCTTTCCTATCTCCTGGTAGCAAAGCAAGCAATCGGGATATTGGACCTGATAGCAGTCGAATACAACCGCATGGCCGATGCCCGCGAGGGTTTGGAGCATGCCGTGGTAACCACTGCCGTGGCGCTCGATGATGAAGATAAGGAACGGCTGGCCAGGCATCTGGCCACGCTAACAGGAAAGAAGGTAACGGTGGATACTGACGTCGATCCCGCAATTATCGGCGGCTTTGTCGCCAGGATTGGTGATAAACTGCTGGATGGCAGCACCAGAGCAAGACTCGAAGCCCTCAAGAAGAAGCTGGTCGAAGCAACATAGGAGAGGAGCTCGGAAAACACGAGCAAAGGAGTGGACAGATGGCACGAGCTCAAGATATCGCTTACGTTATCAAGCAGCAGATAGAGCAGTTCGGCGCTACGGTGACCGAAGTTGACGTGGGAACCGTTGTCGGGGTTGGTGACGGGATTGCCCACATTCACGGACTCTCGGGAGTCAAATACAACGAGTTGCTCGAATTCCCCCATGGCGTCATCGGCCTGGCGCTGAACCTCGAGGAAGACAGTGTTGGCTCTATCCTGCTCGGCGAATACGCGGAGATCAAAGAGGGGGACGAGGTAAAGTGCACCGGGCGCATTGTTGAAGTGCCAGTGGGTGAAGGACTCATCGGTCGTGTGGTCAACCCACTGGGCCAGCCCATTGACGGCAAGGGGCCGATCAGCTACCAGAGCACTCGCCCTATAGAGAGAGTAGCGCCCAATGTGGTCGCCAGGATGTCAGTAGATACACCGGTGCAAACTGGCATAAAGGCCATCGACAGCATGATCCCCATCGGCAGAGGGCAGCGTGAGCTGATTATTGGTGACCGCTCTACAGGAAAAACGGCGATCGCGCTGGATACCATCATCAACCAGAAGAGTGGCGATCTTATCTGCATATATGTGGCTATTGGGCAGAAGGCATCGAAGGTGGTGCAAACGGTTGCTACGCTAGAGAAATATGGAGCCATGGAGCATACTATCGTGGTGTCGGCCAGTGCCGCTGAGTCCGCAGCGCTGCAATATCTGGCACCATACGCTGGTTGCGCCTTCGGCGAGGAGTTCATGGCGCAGGGACGCGATGCCTTGGTCATCTATGACGATCTGTCCAAGCATGCCTGGGCCTACCGGCAGATATCCTTGCTCCTGCGGCGTCCTGCGGGACGCGAGGCGTATCCCGGCGACATCTTTTACCTTCATTCACGCCTTCTTGAGAGAGCGGCAAAACTCAATGATGAACACGGCGGCGGCTCGCTGACAGCGCTACCAATCATCGAGACTCAGGCCAACGATATCTCAGCGTACATCCCGACCAACGTTATATCTATCACCGACGGGCAGATCTACCTCGAGACCGAGCTTTTCAATGCCGGAATAAGGCCTGCGATGAACGTTGGTCTTTCGGTATCACGCGTCGGCGGCGCAGCTCAAACCAAGGCGATGAAGAAGGTGACAGGCAGACTCCGCATCGACCTTGCCCAGTATCGTGAAATGTCCACCTTCGCCCAGTTCGGCACCACCGATCTGGATAGAGCTACGAGATTGCAGTTGGAGCGCGGTCAGCGCATAACTGAGATACTGAAACAGCCCCAGTATGTGCCCGTACCCATGGAGAAGCAGGTAATGCTTCTCTACGCTGTAACCAACGGCTATCTAGACGATGTCCCGGTCGACAGCGTCAGATCCGTTGAGGAAGCTTTCCAGAGGTTCATGGAGACAAGCAGCCCTGACATCGGTAAGGCTATCGCTTCAGAGAAGGCGCTGAGCGATGATACAGAGGAGAAGCTCAAGAAGGCCATTAACGATTTCAAACAGACCATATCCTCTGAAGGAGATACACTCCTTCTATCTGGTGAGAAGATAACCTAATGGTTCCAATTCGCGTTATTCGACGCCGCATCCGGTCTATCCAGAGTACCGCCAAGATCACCAAGGCCATGGAGATGATCGCTGCCTCTAAGATGCGGCAGGCTCAGAACCGTGTGCTGGCGGCGCGCCCCTACGCTGAGAAGATGCGTGATGTAGTTGCACACCTTGCCGTTCAGACGCAACTGGGCGAGGAGTTGCATCCGCTCCTTCAGCGCAGAGATGCCAAACGTATTGCCGTCATTCACATCACCGCTGATCGCGGTCTGTGTGGTGGCTTGAATGCCAACGTCAATCGAATGACGGCAGACTTCATCGCGGAACAGAGCGTGCCTGTCACCCCGGTGGCTGTGGGGCGTCGTGGTGCAACCTTTATGTCAAGATATAGTGAGGGAGTGCTTGCCGAGTTCACGCAACTTGGAGACCGACCTTCCCTGCTGGATACTCTGCCGATCTCACGCGTCGTCATCGATGAATACATCAACGGATCAATCGATCAGGTTCATCTGGCTTACACCAAGTTCATAACGACAGTCAATCAGCAACCAGTGATGCAGGAGCTTTTACCCATTGAGCCAGCAAGGGCGGAACGCGCAGCGACCGTAGAGTACATATATGAACCCTCGGCTCTGGAAGTTCTTGAGCACCTGCTGCCGCGCTACGTCGAGATGCAAGTTTATCATGCGGTGCTGGAATCCATCGCCAGCGAACAATCAGCGAGGATGGTTGCCATGCGCAACGCCACGGACAGCGCTAATGAGATGATTGATGAACTCACTCTCGTGCTCAACAAGGCGCGCCAGGAGTTGATAACTAAGGAACTCCTCGATATCGCTGGCGGCATTATACAGGGCTAATACTAGATAGTGATCAGGAGGCTACCATGGCAAAAGGTAGAGTAGCTCAGGTAATAGGGACCGTTGTCGATGTCGAGTTCCCACCGGACGAGTTGCCCGCACTAAACAACGCTATTGAAATCTCCCTTGGAGACGGCAACAAGGTTGTCCTGGAGACGCAGCATCATATCGGGAACAACTGGGCACGCTGCCTTGCCCTTTCTCCCACTGATGGGATCGCTCGCGGAGCTGAAGCCATCGATACTGGAGCTGCTATCTCGGTGCCAGTTGGGAGAGAGACTCTGGGACGCCTGTTCAATATCGAAGGACAGCCGCTGGACAACCTGGGCCCTGTCAATGCCAAGGTGCATTGGCCCATCCACCGCCTCCCCCCCCCATTTACCGAACTGGAGACTTCGACTGATATGCTGGAGACAGGTATTAAGGTGATGGACCTCATCACTCCATTTACCAAGGGCGGCAAGATAGGAGCCTATGGCGGGGCCGGCGTGGGCAAGACGGTAGTCATCATGGAGCTGATACGTAACATTGCTACCGAGCATGGTGGCTTCTCCGTGTTCGCCGGTGTTGGCGAAAGATCACGCGAGGGCAACGACCTCTGGCATGAGATGAAAGCCTCAGGGGTTATCGACAAGACCACTCTGGTATTCGGGCAAATGAACGAGCCCCCAGGGGTGCGGCTACGTATCGCACTAACCGGATTGACAATGGCAGAGTATTTCCGTGATATCGAGGGACAGGACGTTCTCCTCTTCATCGACAACATATACCGCTATATTCTGGCAGGTATGGAAGTCTCAGCTCTCCTGGGCAGAATGCCCTCTGCGGTCGGCTATCAGCCCACCCTGGGTACAGAGATGGGCGAGCTGGAGGAACGAATCACTTCCACCAAGAAAGGCTCGATTACCTCCTTCCAGGCGATATATGTACCCGCTGATGACTATACCGACCCAGGCATTGTTACTACCTTCGGCCACCTGGACGCTGTGGTTGCCCTTGAGCGCTCTATTGCTGAACAAGGGCTCTACCCAGCAGTGGATCCACTGACATCCACCTCACGCATCCTCGACCCACTCATTGTTGGAGAGGAGCACTACCAGGTAGCGCGCGGCATTCAGCGTGTATTACAGCGATACAAAGACCTCCAAGATATAATAGCCATATTGGGTATCGAGGAACTCAGCGATGAGGACAAGCTCACGGTGACCCGTGCCCGTAAGATACAGCGTTTCCTGTCCCAGCCTATGTTTGTTGCCGAGGCTTTTACCAACATACCAGGCAAATATGTACCAGTCAAGGAAACGGTTCGCGGCTTCAAAGAAATCCTAGAGGGCAAGCACGACGGCTTGCCGGAGCAAGCGTTCTTCATGGTAGGCAACATAGACGAAGCCGTGGAGAAGGCAAAGAGTCTGGAAGCGGTGTAATGTCAAAGCTAAAGCTTGAGATCGTAACTGCGGAGCGAGTGGTCTACTCTGAGGATGTCGATGTGGTAGTAGCACCGGGCATCGAGGGGGAACTCGGCATACTTCCGCAACATGCCTCTTTGATGACCATGCTGCAGCCTGGCGAACTCATGGTGCGGCAAGGTGGCGAGGAGCAATCGATCTTCGTAAGTGGTGGATTCCTGGAGGTGCTGGCGGACAAGGTTACGGTGCTCGCCGACACCGCTGAGAGGGCCGAGGAGATCGACGTCGCACGCGCTGAGGAAGCCAAAACCCGGGCTCAGCAGAGACTCACCATGCCGAGTACAGACGCAGATCACGCTCGTGTCCAAGCGGCAATGCTCCGCTCGCTGATGCGCCTCAAGGTGGCTCAGAGAAGTCGAAAGAGAAGACGCGAAGCTTAATATACTACCGCCTCTCAAACGGGTATCTCTTGCGCTCAGGTGAACTCTATTGGGCGTTGCCCCGATCCTGGCGACGATCCGTAGCAATCCCTCTAGTGGTTTCTCGCCGCTGTGTCTCGTGCCCTCAACCCAACGCAGATCGTCTGCCCGCATGGGCAGTCCAAACGACCACGAAAGACGCCGGCCTTCGGAAACTAGGAGTCTGCCTAGATTCACACAGTTCGCTCTTCGGCCATACGCTTCCGCCAGCGGAAGACTACATACCCAACCAATCCCAAAGCCATCCAGCCAAAGCCTACCCAACGGCTGTAATCCTGGACTACGATTATCACTAGCCAGATGGCCACGGTTGTAACAAGGCCTATCAAGGCTGTTACCGGCAGTTCGCGTCCCCGTATTTTAATATTCCCCCGAAGCTTGAACGGGCGATTCAACTCCGGCTTCCTTATCCGCAGAGCTATGATCGAGGCATGGGCAAAGGCAAAGGCAAGGAGGGAGCCAAAAATATACAGGCCGCCCAAATTGCTGAATATGTCGGTGATATCGCCTCGGAACAGCCCTGGAACCAGGATGAGAATGGCTACTGCGCTGAAGACGATGATGGAGACGTAGGGCGTCCTGAAGCGGGAATGCACCCGATGGAATGCAGATGGCAGCTGTTTATATGCACCCATCGAGAAAGCGAGCCGCGAGATGCCCATGAGTCCGGCGTTGGTCGCAATGAGCAGAATCGTGGCTGCCAATATTGCCACCAAGGGCTCGAATATCCCCCTCAGCCAGGGGAACGGAAAGGCATTGGCTATACCAGCCACCGGGTCCCGAGCCCACTCACCGGCCAGGGTATCCGGAGCCATTGTGGAGAGCGCGACGACAGAGATACCGGAAAACATAATTAGTACAGTGAACATCATCAGTATCATGGCTATAGGCACACGGATCTGAGGGAGACGTGTTTCCTCAGACATTTGCGATACTGTCTCGACACCGGTATAAGCCAATGAAGCCAAAGCAATGCCGAAAACGAGATTGGTTGTCGTGGGCCAGTTACCACTGCCAAACATATTCGCAACTAACTGCGACACGCTGAACGCGATAACACCCGGGCTGAGCAGCAATATCAATCCTATGATCACCAGCAGGGACTGAACGGCTACATCGAGCACGGCGGCCCCTATGTTGATAAATGCCGTCTCTCTAGCCCCGAAGATATTGAGCCCCATCAAGAACAGGACAATACCAATCGAGAAAAGGGTGCCAATCCACGGGCTAGTCTTCAGAGGCTCCCAAAAGTATCCCAAATAAGGCGAAATGGTGAAAGCAGAGATCGAGATGGTCACGATATAACTCAACAAGAGCGCCCAGCCGGCAGCGAATCCTGCATGCTCATTGAAGCCGTGACGAGCGAAGCTTGCTGAGCCGCCCGCCTCAGGGAACATGGTCGTCCCCTCGGAATAGGTGAGAGCGGTAAACACAAAGAGGATACCGGCTGCCAAAAGGGCTATAGGGGTGGCCCCTAGTGCCACCAGAGCAACAATGCCCAAGGCATAGTAGATAGATGAGCCTACATTGCCATAGCCTGCGCTGTAGAGGGCAGAAACGCCTAGAACTCTACGGAGGCGTTGCGCCGCCCCCCGGGGGCGGCGCAGACTTCTATCTCCTGGTTTCCTGTGTTGAAGTTCTTTTAATTGGTTCTGCTGCGGAGTCTTCTTAAATCTCAATCGATCTCGCCCTTACCCTACATTTCTCAGCAGTAATAATAGCCTCAATCTGAGAAACAGCAAGTTGCACCTGATCATCGTAGTTCACTACCACATAGTCAAATGAAGGCAAGCGTTTCATTTCCTCTCGGGCAGCCTTGATCCTCAACTCCAGGTCAATGCCGGATTCCGTCTTGCGTTGTCTGAGGCGCTGTTCCAACTCGCTTGTTGAAGGAGCAGCAACGAATATTAGCACAGCATCCGGGATGATGCTCTTGATGGTAGCTGCCCCTTGAACATCCACTTTGACTACCGCATCCAGTCCATTAGTGAGAGCCTGCCGCAACACCCCCTTCGGTACGCCATAATAGTTGCCATAGACATTGGCCCATTCGAGAAGCTCTCCTTTTTTTATCATATCCTCAAACTCAGATTTGGCCACAAAGTGGTAATCCCTCCCAGCGGTCTCACCCTGGCGTTGTGGCCGAGTGGTTACCGTCACGGCGAAGTGCAAAGGGGGTTTCGACCTTCTCATTTCACAGATCACCGCATCTTTGCCCACACCAGAAGGGCCGGAGATTATAATAAGCAACGGCCCTCCACGTTTGTCCGACTTCACTCATCTACTCCTTGTAGCGCTTTGTCTGCCCCAAGAACGAGCCACCACGGCTGGCCTCCACCCTGGCAGCAATGGTCTTCGACCCTATGGCTGTGAGAACAATATGCCCACTGTCCATGATGAGGATCGTTTTCGTCTTTTTCCCATTCGTCATATCAACTAACATTCCCCGCCCACCTGCCTGTTCGACCAGACGTTTGATCGGTGCTGGTCCTGGAGCAACAATAGCAACAACCTTGTTCATAGCCAAGATATTGCCAAAACCAACGTGGATCAATTCCGTGTTCACCGACCTCTCCTTTGTCTGTGATCGCCTTTAGCCGACACTCAGTCGTTCCAGGTCCTCCCAGAATATGGGATATGATATGTCAGCAGCTTCGGCATTGTCAATACCCGTCTCCCCTTCAGCAATAAGCGCCGCTATCCCGAGCATCATGGCCAAGCGATGGTCTTGGTGACTATCGCAATCTGAGCCACGCAGCTTTCTCCCTCCATGAATAACCATACCGTCGGCAAGCTCTTCTATGTCAGCACCCATCTTTGAAAGCTCCTTTACTGTGGCGCTGATTCTGTCCGTCTCCTTGACCCGAAGCTCTTGGGCATCTCTTAT
>QIGA01000159.1 GCA_003229915.1 Chloroflexota bacterium | reverse complement strand
CGGCTCAATGTACTCAAGCCGCACTATCATGTACATCAGCCCACAAATTGCCGGTTATTAAGTTGTATCTATTACTGTCACCATCGACATCATTATGAGTATACAACGGCTCAAACAGCTTGTCAAGTAGCAGTGCTGCGATCATCTCTAAGCTGGTAGTCGAGCATAGTCACCTGTGATCTGCTCTCACTCGACCTACGAGATTTCCACTCTTACCCACTGCTGCCCTTCAATAGGTCCTCAGCTACATGAATAAGCTTGTCGACATCTTCTATATAGGTATCCTCTCCTGCCTCTATGGAAAAATAACCCTGATCCCCAGGCTTAGAGCCGATAATACTATAGCCCAAGTCAGCCCTTATGTGTCTTAGGTGCTTCCAACAGTTTGGGCAAGTGACCACTATGTAGTCAGCATAACCTTGCATTATATCTGCCCTGTAGTAGTGAGTCTTGTCACATCTGTCACAGTAAACAGCCCCATACCAGTACTCTTTCATCATTCCACCACCCCTCTTAAAGCTTCTGGATTAGCTCCCCTTCCCCTCTTTCTATGTCCAGTTGTGAGTAATACTCAGGAAAGCTCTCAAGAGCTGGGAATAGTTTTCATGGTTGACTGAGCGAACTGTCGCCATTATAGCACAATAAGCTGCCTTTTCCAGCAGAGCACGCCGGCCCAAAAATAGCGACCAGAACACTGGTCAGTTGCTCCATCTAAGTCTAAGGGTGGTGGGAGCGTGGGGTGTAGGGGCGTTCCATGGAACGCCCTAACGCCCGTGAGATTGCTTCGCGGAGTTCACCCTGGTGAGCCCGAAGCTCTGAACAGAGTGAAGAGGAGATTCTTCGGTCGCTTTGCGCCCTCAGAATGACAAAAGGCGAGATGCTCGCAGTGACACCTGAAACTCTGTTTTTTAAAGCCAATCGCTATTTCGGGGGCCGGTTTGGGATAAACGATTTTGGGGGAAATGTCCACAGCTATGGAATGAGGCAGTAGTTAGCTTTGGAAAAGGTTTCGCGCATCCCTGTCGTTTAGACTTCCTAAGATATCGTACTCCTGCTCGTCAGGCAAGAACCCCCGCGCCGATCAGTTCGGCGAACTCCTCATCGCCCATGTCCAGGATCTCCTTGCACACGTATTCCGTATGCTCGCCGAAGGAGGGAAAGGGCCTCTGAGGCTCCGATGGTGTCTTGGACAGCCGGTATGGCGGCCTCTCCGTGAGATGTTTCCCCATCTCAGCATGCTCCATCTCCACGAAGTGCCTCCGATGCCTCAGTTGCGGGTCATGATCCACCAGGTCTTCGCCAGTCTGCACCACCCCAGCCGCCACCCCTACCGCCTGCAGCTTGACCATGAGCTCTTCCGGCGTGTAGCTGCGCGTCCATGCGCCTATCAGCTTGTCCAGCTCCTCGATGTTCTCCGTCCTGTGCAGCAGGGTGTCGAACTTCGAAGACTTAGTCCATTCGGGGTTGCCCATTACCTTACATAGGGACTGCCACTCTTTGTCATTGAACACGGCGATGGCACACCATCTCTCGCGACCCTTACAGGGGTATACTCCATGGGGCGCGGCGCCAGGGTTGCGGTTGCCCATGCGGTTCTGTATCCTCCCGTTGACCGTGTAGTCCATCACCACCGGCGAGGCAAGGTGTACGCTGGCCTCCTGCATGGCGAGGTCTACGTATTGCCCCTTGCCAGTGCGTCGCCGATAGTCTAGAGCAGCCATCAGGGCGACTAGAACATACCACGGCGCGATGTAGTCGGTGTAGGCAGCCACCGGCAGCGCAGGCGACCGATCGGGCCAGCCGAGGAGATGGACGAAGCCGTTCGTCGCCTGCAGAAGCTGGCCAAAAGTGGGTTGGTTGGCATAGGGCCCGTACTGCCCAAACATACTCATGCTGAGCATGATTATGTCCGGCTTCACCTGTCTCAAATTGTCATAGTCCAGGCCCAGCCTCCCCATCACGCCCGGCCCAAAGGTCTCCAGCACTATATCAGCCCTCTTCACCAGCTTCTTCACCACCTCCTCCCCACGGGCCTCACGCAGATTTAGGTTCATACTGTACTTGCTGGCGTTGTAGTTGGCGTACACGCCGCTGCGGTTCAGCCCCATTTCCCCACCCGCGAACGGCGTCATCAACCTGGTGCCATCGGGCCTCACAGCGGATTCTATTTTGATGACCTCGGCTCCGTGATCCCCAAGGTATTTGGTCACCATGGGCCCCGTGAAAATCCAGGAGAAATCCACTACCTTCAGCCCTTCCAGTGCGCATCTCTTCTTCATCTCAATTCCCCTCTCGCTCGAAAGATCAGATAACCTTTTCCCGTTTCAGGATGGAAAGTTCCTCTTTGGAGAGCCCCAGTTCTTTCTCGTAGATCTCCTCGTTGTGCTCGCCAATAAGGGGAGCCCTGTGCCCTTTTTGCCACGCTGTCTCGGTCGATTTGAAGTAAGGGCCGGGGTAGGTGATGGACTCGCCCAGTTCGGGGTGTTCCAGCTCAACCCAGAAATCTCTGGCAGCAAGCTGCGGGGATTCATAGATATCCTTGGAGGTGTTGACTGGCTGGAGCACATTCCTCTGCCGCACCGCTTCCTCGTGAAGCTCCCGCTTAGTATGCCTGAGGAAATACTGGCCGACCTGGTCTTCCCAGTGGTTGATGTTCTCCTGGGACATCTGGTCGAAGCCCATAGTGCCCCAGTCGATGCCTTTCATGTCCAGCCCCAACCCCTCCTTGTTCATCGACCCTATCATCTCGTTCATCACGTTCGCCCCCGGCTGTGCCATGAGCAGCCGGTAGCAGACATACCCGTCCTTGCAGGGCCAGATCAGCCGGTAGGTGACACCGAACCGCTTCCAGCGGCTGCCCTCTCTGGTGTGGTGCAGAGCTTTGAGCAGGTACCAGTCATGGGGGGCATAGCAAAGGGTCCACGCCATGGCCTCCTGCATGGATACGTCAACATGCTGCCCCTCGCCACCGAGCTCTCTGTAATAATGCGCAATCAGCGTGCCCCCTGCCGCCTGTATGCTGGCCTGCATGTAGGACTGGTCGCTGCTGAACCGAACAGGCGGCCGGTCGGAATCACCGCATATGTAGACGTAACCCGCCATCGACATGGTGATCAGGTCGGGAGAGTTGAATCTGCTGTAGGGCCCGGTCTGTCCATAGGGGGTGATCGAGGTCATGATGATCCTGGGGTTGATCTCGCTCAGGTCTTTGTATCCCAATCCCAGCCTGTTCAGATATCCGGGGGTAAAGGATTCGATGATGAAATCGGCGTTCTTCGCCAGCCTCTTGAAGATCTCCTGGCCGTCCTTGGTCTCGATATTGAGGGTTATACCCCTCTTGTTCATATTGAAAGCAAACCAGTTAAGGCTCTTCTGCGGGTCGGGGGTGTCGTGATAGTAAGGCCCGATGTTGCGGGAAGGGTCGCCGCCAGGCGGCTCCACCTTTACCACATCAGCGCCTAGCTCGGCCAGGACCTTGCCGCACAAAGACCCCCTGTCGTCGGTCAAATCCAAAATCCGGTAGCTATCTAACATCGGGGGCTTTTCTTTGTCGTCAGGCATAGCAGATAACTCCTTTCAACGGCTGTTTGGAGATTAGCTCCATGTTGAGATATGCAGCCTCAGTATTTTCACATATTGCAGCTTTGCTGTCAAAAAGGAGGGCGAGGTGGGGGCGCTGCTTTGTGGGCTGTGGCGCGGGTCAGGGCGTCGACCTTGCGGCGAATCTCCTCGGGCGCCTCCCCGCTTGCCAGATAGCGGTCGAGTTCCTCGTAGCTCAATCCCATCTCCTCCTCGTCGGTCTGCCCTGTCCAGAGACCGGCCGAAGGGGCCTTCCCGATTATTCTGTTGGGGATGCCGAGGTGCATCGCCAGCTCCTTGACCTGGCTCTTCAGCATATTGCCCAGCGGCAGGATGTCCACGCCGCTGTCGCCGTACTTAGTGCAGTACCCCACCGCGATCTCGCTCCTGTTACCGGTGCCCACCACAAGGTAGCGGAGCCGGTTGGCAAAGTAGTACAGGGTGGTCATCCTCAATCTCGGCTTCAGGTTAGCCTCGGCCAGCTTCCTGGTAGCGGGATCGTACTCTCCTTCGGGAAGAGCCTTAAGGATGGAATCGAAAACGTTGTCCAGTGTCACGGTTGCGGTGCGGGTGCCGAGGGCTTGGACAACCAGTTGGGCGTCGTCCAGGTCTGTTTCGCTGCTGTAACAGGGCATCAAAACACCGAGAGTGTTGTCGGGGAAAGCCCGCTGGCAGAGGGCTGCGACCACCGAGGAGTCCAAACCGCCGCTGAGGCCGAAAACCACCCCCTGGCAACCCGCCTCCGCCGTCTGTTCTCTAATCCAGTCAACAAGCTTTCGGGCCAAATCTTCCATAATTGAAAACCATGACTGATTCTAACACAAGTGGCAGGGTGGGTGAAGTGGAACGTAACCCGCCAATCCCCGATGCGCCTGGGGCGAAAGGCAGAACGGGTGGTGGGTTTCACTACGTTATGCGCACGGTACGCATGCTCGTACATGTCATTGCGAGGAGCCCTGTGCCCTTCGATAACCTCAGGGCAGGACTGTCGAAGGGGCGGCGAAGCAATCCTGCTGGTACATTACGACACGACGATCGCTGCGCTCAGAAGTGCGCCAAGAATCACACCATCGAATCAAGCCAGATCGGGCTCGATCAGGCCATAGTCCCCGTCGCCACGCCGGTACAGTACGCTGAAATGGTCGTTATCGGCATTGAAAAAGATGAAGAAGTTGTGCGACAGTAGCTCCATCTGATCCACCGCTTCCTCCGGTGACATCGGCTTTACCGGGAAACGCTTGACCTTCACTATCGCCCTCTCATCCTCTACCTCCGCTTCCTCTTCAAGCCCGGACAACTCCGCAGCGATCTGCTCTTTCGATGGTGCCCTTCGTTTGCTGCGGTAGAGCTTGCCTTTGAATCGCTCGATCTGACGGGTCAACACGTCGACGACGCTATCGACAGCGGCAAAGATGTTGGACGACCTCTCCTCTCCACGGAGCAACGTCCCGTGGCTGTTTATGGTCACCTGCACCACATACCGGTTCTCCGCTGCCTTCGTCATCTCCTGGGCAAGCTCGACCTTAACCTCGCCGAGATCAGGGAGGTGGCGCTCCAGCTTGGTGAGCTTGTTCCGAATGTACTCTTCCGCTTTTTCCTCAACCTCCAGGTTCTTGCCTTTGATGAGGAGTTGCATCTCAGTTATCCCTCCCTGAGTATGAATGATTCTGCGAGCCCGGTTCCACGCGCCGTTGGGTTAGCCCGACACAGTCTATTCTATGCCATAAACCGCCCGACTTTCAAGGTTTGTTTTGAGGCTTTTATCTGTGGATTTCAGTGGCTTCCCCTCCCTTTAATCCCCTCCCCCCGAGAGATGGGACTCACAATGAATCTCGCAGCCCGCCAAAAACGCCCAAGTTGTGAGCCTTTCGAATCTGAAATCATGGTTCAGGGTGAAGGGACAGGGAAACCTCGCGGGCTACGGTGAGGCCCCACACTGAGCCCGCGCCTGCCGCCTTGAGAGCCGCGGCGCAGGCATCCAGGGTGGCACCAGTAGTGCAAACGTCATCGATGAGCAGTACCCTCTCACCGTGCAGCTCACGCTGGGAGGCAAAAGCGTCACGCACATTGCGGCGGCGTTCTGCCGCACTCGCTGCCCTCGCCTGGGTAACAGTGTCCCGCTGCCGCAGCAGCGCTCCCTCGACTACAGGCAAACTGCTGAGCTTACCTATCTCCGTTGCCAGCAGCGCCGCCTGATTATAACCGCGCTCTCGCAGCCGCCTGGGGTGCAGAGGCACTGGCATCAGGACTTCGCCCGGCAAGGGGTAGGTACGCAAGAATTCAGCCCCTAGCTGCCCGAGAGGAGCGGCCATCGCCGTGATGTGTTTGTACTTGAACTGGTGAACGGCCTGCCGAACGGTTCCCCCAAACAGGAGCACAGAGCGGATGCCATCCATGGTCAGCGGGTGGCTGACGCAGGCAGGGCACAGCTTTCCTCCGCTGAGGGGCGTGCCGCAGCGTTGACAGAATGGTTGCTTTATCCTGGGTAGCTTCTGGCGACATGTCTCGCAGAGCAGGCTGCCTTCGCTGCCGCAGTCAAGGCAGCGCAACGGAAACAGGAGGTCGAGGAGCGATGTTTTGAGTTGACGCAGCGAGAGGGATGAACTCACTTCGCAGCCCCGATTATCTCCGAGAGCTGGTGGACGCTCTCCTTCTCCATGAACCGCTTGATCCCCTCCAGTATGTCCAGAGTCGCACGCGGGTTGGTGAAGGTAGCCGTGCCCACCTGTACCGCGCTGGCGCCAGCGAAGATGAACTCCAGCGCGTCGCTTGCTGTCGAGATGCCGCCGCAGCCCATGATGGGCACCTCAACAGCCTGGGCTACTTGGTAGACCATGTGCAGGGCGATGGGCTTTATCGCCGGGCCTGATAGACCTCCGCCCGTGTTGCCCAGTGCCGGCCTGCGGCTTGCGAGGTCAATAGACATGCCCTTCAGGGTATTGATGAGCGACAGCGCGTCGGCTCCCGCTTCAACCACGGCGCAGGCGATCTCGGCGATGTCGGTGACGTTGGGCGACAGTTTGACGATGACCGGCAATGTGGTGTTTGCCTTTACGGCGTCGGTCGCCTCCGCGGCGGCCTCCGGGCTTGCTCCGAACTCCATTCCCCCCGCGGATACGTTGGGGCAACTGATGTTGACCTCGATGCCGCTGACCCCAGTCACCCCATCGAGCAGCCTAGCCAGCTCGGCATACTCCTCGGTGCTCTGCCCCAGAACGTTGACGATCACCGGTACACTCCACCCAGCCCAGGTGGGCGCCTTTTCCCTGATCAACGAGTCGACTCCGATATTCTCCATCCCGATCGAGTTGAGCACTCCTCCAACTGTCTCCACCAGGCGGGGCTGAGGGTTGCCGTGGCGCGGTTTCAGGGTTATCCCCTTGCATATGATAGCCCCCAATCTCTGGACGTCGATGACCTCGGCGTACTCCGCGCCATAGCCAAAGGTGCCCGAGGCGGTAGTAACGGGGTTGGCCAGACGCAGGCCCCGGCTATTCTGAGGTGCCAGTTGAACGGAAAGGTCAGGGGACTTCATAGCGCATCATAGGTCTGCTGTAGCAGAAGGGCATCCTCTTCAAGGTTGGGGCTCTCACAGATCAACAGCCCTCCCGCTTCGAAATCCTTCAACGCCCTGAGCAGCTCAGCATACTCGAAGTCCGAGGCAGCGAATACCAAGTGCCGTCTCTCACCTTTAAGCCCGTATTCGATGCCTGATACGTGAATGTGCATATCGGCCAGAGCTTCTCTTCCCAGACTGCCTTCGATTTGCTTCAGAATAGATGCAAACTCGTCGTAGGAATTGGCCTCTCCTGTGCGGGCGTGCAAGTGGGCGAAGTCGATGGCCGGGGCTACTCCTTCCACCTCTGCGCTAAGCTGCAGAACCTCATCCAGCGTGCCAAATTGGCTCTCTTTCCCGGTGGTCTCCGGTCTTAACCACACGCGGTTGTCCTCCGCCCTCATCTTCGACACTATCTGCTCGAGGTTCTGTTTCACTGTGGCATGCACTTTGGAAGGGGCATCGCTTAGATAGTAAGCCGCATGGAACACGATGCTTGTTCCACCAAGGATAGAGGTGATGCGGGCAGTCTGGAGTATGCGCTCCCGGCTGGCGGCCATTTTCTCGGGTTCGTGAGCATTTAGGTTTATATAATAGGGGGCGTGAGCGCTCAGCCTTACCCCTCTCTTCGCCGCAACGTCTCCTACGGCCCCCGCAGCCTGAAGCCCCATCCTCACACCCTGCACAAACTCCACCTCCATGCAGCCCAGCCCCAGCTCTCGGATGCGCTCGATTCCAGCCTGGGTCGATTGCGCTTTGGATGAGAGCGGTATCCCCGCGGTGCCAAAAAGCAGCCTTTCTTTACTCGCCATGCTCCTCTTCAGGTTTAATCGGCATCCTGCGCCCCACTGAGGCAGCCACTGGGGCCAACTGCTGCATTAGCTGCTCGAAGTTCTCGAAAGTAAGCGACTGGGCGCCATCTTTGAGCGCCTGATCGGGATTGGGGTGGACCTCGATCATGAGTCCGTCGGCGCCCGCTGCCACTACAGCCAGGGCTAGTGGAGTCACCAGGTGCCACTTCCCCGTGCCATGGCTGGGGTCGCCGATGATGGGAAGGTGGCTTAGCCTCTTGATGATAGGTATGGCGCTTATGTCCAGTGTATTGCGGGTGTAGGTTTCAAAGGTGCGGATGCCTCGCTCACAGAGTAGCAACTGGCGGTTGCCCTGGGACAGGATGTATTCCGCGGATAGCAGCCATTCCTGGATGGTGGCCGACATTCCCCGTTTGAGCATCACGGGCTTCCTGCCCTTGCCTACCTCATCGAGGAGGTTGAAGTTCTGCATGTTGCGTGCCCCGATTTGGAGGATGTCGGCATACTCCGCGACAAGCTCAACATCGTGGGGGGTAAGGACCTCGGTGATGAAGGGCAGGCCGGTTTCGGCGCGCGCCAGGGCCAGCATCTCCAGCCCCTGCTTGCCCAGGCCGCGAAATTGGTAGGGCGAGGTGCTCGGCTTGAATGCGCCGCCGCGCAGGATGTTGGCTCCCGCCGCCTTTACCGCCCGCGCCGTATCCAGGACCTGCTTCTCCGTCTCCGCGGCACAGGGGCCTGCGATCACGGTCAACTCGTCTCCGCCGATGACAACATCGCCAACCGTGATTACGGTGCCCTCGGGCTGAAACTCGCGGCTGGAGAGCTTGTAGGGTTTCGAGATGGGAATTACTTCATCGACCCCAGAAAGGAGTTCGAGCGTGTCACGCAGTTCGGGGTATGTTTGGCCCACCACCCCGATAACGGTTCGCTCCATGCCCTTTGACATATGCCCGTTTAGACCAGACTGGGCGAGCTTTCGTATAACTCCAGCAAGCTCTTGCTCTGTGGAGTCTTTTTTCATCACTACAAGCATCTGAACCGTCTCCCAACAGTGGTCATCTCGTGCCCGACAAATCCGACCTCAAGTTGCTGGCGCCCTTGGTATATACGTGTACGATCTCATTCGCGCTCTTCTCCGTATTGTAGAGGATCAAAATGCGTATGCATCCCTGAAGACTTCCTGGAACGTCTATTTCCATCGAGCACATGAGCGCAACATCTGACCACCCCAGTTGACGGGCAGCCGTTGCGGGAAACGCTGCGTTGAGAGCTGGGGTGGTAGTGAATATGGCACATGCCACATCTTCCGCTTCTATCCCATTGGCATCGATCATCATCTGTAGCAGCTCTTTGCTCGCCTCTAGTATATCCTCGGCTGTATTGCTTTCTGCGGTAGTTGCTCCTCGAATACCTCTACAAGCCATTTCCCTTCCTTCTGCTGCCTTCGCTTGGCCTGTTCCAGTATAGCATAGCTACGGCAGTTTTCCACCTCCTTCGCTGGCATCTGGTTGCATTGAGTTGGAATGATGTCAGCCGAAGGGGACCTAACACGAGTGCTTCTTACCGCAGACCGTGCCTGGATGCCACCTGCTCCAGGGTGGAGTCGATATTAAGCGGCATCGTATCGCCCTGGGGTTTGCCCAGGGGATCAGCGCTCAGGGGGCTGCCCAAGAGCACCTCAAGGGTAGCCCTGATGGAGAAAGCAAGCGCCTTGAGATGATAGCCACCCTCCAAAGAGAACAGGAGCTTTCCCTGGCAAAGCTCATCCGCCAGACCTTTGAGTGTACCGACAATGTCTGCGAAGCCATCGACCGTTAACTGCATCGCAGAGAGCTGGTCAGCCCAATGGAGGTCGTAGCCGGCGGATACTAGAATAAGCTGCGGTTTGAACCTTCGTGCTATGGGCACGAGCACCTCTTGGTGAACGCGGTGATACTCGCTGTCGCCGCACCATGCGGGCAGTGGCACGTTGACCGTGGTGCCCTTCCCCTCGCCAGAGCCATCATCACTGACAGCCCCGGTGCCGGGGTAGTGGGGATACTGGTGGGTCGAAAAGTAGAGCACCCTGGGGTCACTGTAGAAGGTCTCTTCGGTTCCGTTGCCGTGATGAACATCGAAGTCGGCGATCAGAACCCGCTCTATGTTGTGGTTAGCCATGGCGTATTTGGCTGCGATGGCGATGTTGTTGAAGAGGCAGAATCCCATCGCCTGATCCGGTGTGGCATGATGCCCTGGAGGTCGTACCAGGGCGAAGGCATGGTTCACCTCGCCTGCCATTACGGCATCGATCCCCCGTAGCACCCCTCCGGCGGCGTAGAGAGCGACCGTGTAGGAATCCGGCGAGGCTACAGTGTCGCCATCGAGCCAGCCCCCGCCACGCGATGAGTAGCTCTCGACACGGGCAATCTGGTGGTCGCTATGCACCAGCGAGATTTCCTCGAAGGTGGCTGCTCTGGGGGAGAAGGTGGTCAGTTTCTCCAGCAGGTTGGATTCATCCAGCACCTCCATGGTTGTTACCAGCCGGCGGTAATTCTCCACATGAGCGCCGGTGTCGTGTTTCAGATATACAGGATCATAGACGAGGCCCACTGGCATCACTGCACCACTCCCCGGGAAAGGAATAGCCCAACCTTCAATCGTGGGTTGGCGGGTTGCGATACCGCTTAAGCCACCACACGGCTTTGCCTTTTCCCCGAGCTTTGAGGGTAATAGATAGCTGGAAGAAATGCAAATCCCTCTAAATAGAGCGCCATCTACACTCGCTGGAGAAAGTCTGTCCAGCCAGAGTATTCCCGCTCTACTCAGGGGGATTGAGGGTTACGCAATCAGGAGCTTGGCTTGAAATAGTCGATGTCCAGGATGCTTCCCTCGCGCTCCTCCTTGAAGACCGGCTCAAGGCGCATCCCTATTTTGATCTTATCGAGATCGACCTCGCCCAGGAAATGGGCCAACCCAGTGTCGGCGCCATCCATCTGGATAACCCCGTAGGCATAGGGCGGCTCCTTGGGCATGTAGGGCTCCTGATAGCGGACCACCGTGTAACTGGTCAGGCTGCCCTTGCCGCTGAGCTCGACCCATTCGGTCATCTTGACAAAGCACGTGGGGCAGTGCAGCCTCGGGGGTACGTGAACCTTGCTGCAGCCCGGGCATTTGAGCCCCATGATCTTCTTGTTATCCCTGATCTCTTTCAGGAATCTGGTCCCGGTTGCTCCTGTGCTGACGAGGAAATTTGTATGTGCAATGACCTCGGCAATAACAGGCTCGTCGGATATTTCAGGCAAGTGATGAGACATGTTAACACCTCAATATCTAGTTTCGATTACTCCTCGACGGGCTTCCAGTGGAGGATGTCGTCGCCCCGCCCTTGCCGTTCCTCCTCAGGCCTCCACACAGCCTCCAGGAGCATTCCCGTCTTGAGCTTCGACGTATCCAGCTCGGAGCACCAGCCATCCATACTGGCCCCCCCCTCAAGCTCCACGGCGACTAGGGGAGTCTCCCAGCTCTGCAGCTCCCTCGTTCGAGGGTCGAACATGGGGAAGTTGATCTTGAAAGCGGAGACAAGCCGGCCACGCTGGCCCTGGTCCACCCACTCTGTTTGTTTGACGTGGTGAAACGGGCAGACGATGCGAGGCGGAATTGTGCAGCGCCCGCAGACAGGGCACTTGGTGGCCAGGATTCTGCCCTGTTTTAGCCCGTTGGCGAACTTGCTTTGGTATCCCAGCGAGTGCTGATAAGGCACCTGGCGCGGATAGCGAAACTGTATGAACTCCTGTTCCTGCTTCTGATCTGTGCTCATAGTTGCCTCCTGAGTATGTCTCAATAGAACCAGGCTATGCCGTCTTCCTGAGCATCATTATCACATTCTCCCCCTGCCCGCCGTAACCGGTGGCCAGCGCCCTCTCAATCTTACCTGGGATTTGGTGCTCCCCGGCATCGCCGCGAACCTGCAGGGCCGCTTCTACTAACCTGACCACTGGCGTACAACCGATGGGATTGGTAGCAGTAACACCGCCCGACGGATTGAATGGGATCTCCTTGTCTATCCCGACCTTGCCCTGCTCGAAGAGTTTCCATGCTGTGTAGTCATCACAAATTCCAACTTCCTCCATCCACCTCAACTCCGCGGGGGACGCCGGTTCGTATACCTCCCAGGCCTGAATCTCCTTGAGCGGGTTTGTTATGCCGCACCTTTTGTATACTACGTCGCAGGCGTAGCGGAGGGTCGAAGCAGTCGGGTCCTCAGCCATGGTGAGGGCTCCCCCCTGGTGGCACGTAAACCAGTCCTCGACCCAGACCGGCTTATCGGTAACCTTCTTTGCCCTCGCCTCGGGGCACACTATGACAGCCGCAGCGCCAGCAGTTGTCGGGCACATATGCAGACGCCGTATCGGCCACGCCAAGAGAACGTCATTCATTACCTTCTCAATGGTCAGCCCCAGCCTGAGTTGGGCGCAGGGATTCTTCATTGCGCACTGATCCTGTTTAACCCGCACCATAGCGATGTGCTCCTCGGTGCAGCCGGAACGGTCGATATAAGAATAGGCCCTTCGCGCGAAATTGGTGATGGGAGACATGGGAAACTGCCCCATCCAATACTCGTTGGCCCCTCCACCGCCGCGACTGAAGGCGCCAGCAGCCTCGTCCATCTTCTGCCATGCCAGGCAAAGGACGGCGTCGAACATACCAGTGGCGGCGAGGTTGAAGCTGGCAGCAGCGGTCACCCCTCCTGTAGTGCCCACGTTCTGGATTTCGAAGCCCGCTTTGCCCACAGCCCCGATCTCAGGGATAATCCATTTGTCAGGATTGAAGTAACCGTCGGCAACCTCGAAAGATCCCAATACCACATGATCGATATCTTTCATCGTCATTTGGGCGTCCGCGAGGGCAGCCTCAACAGCTTCAGCGCACAATTCCGCCGTAGTGACATCAGGCCTCCTGCTCTTGTGGATGGTTTGCCCCACTCCTACTATAGCAATCCTTTCAGCCATGGATTCCTCCTAGTTCTCCAGAGTTATTACGCACTGTAGTTGCCCCGCGGGGCCATCGACACCTTGAGCCACGGCTTTCTTAGCCCCGGGTACTTGCCTGGCGCCAGCCTCTCCTCGCAACTGCAGCACGCACTCAACTACTCGCTGCATACCGGCGACACATACCGGAAGCCCGGAGAGAATGCCACCGGAGGGGTTTATGGGAAGCTCGCCGCCCATCTGGGTTTTCCCGCTGTCAATGAGTTTGCCCCCTTCTCCCTTGCCGCAGAAGCCGAGGCCCTCGCTCCACAACAGCTCTTGATATGAATATTGCTCTGAGACCTCCGCCAAGTCGAACTCTTTCAGGGGCTCCTTTATTCCAGCCATCTTGTAGGCTCGCTGAGCAGCCGTCGCCAGAGCCCCGCAGTCGGCCAATTCCCTCCAGCCCAACTCATGATGGTCATAGCACGTGCCCAAGCCCGTTATCCACACCGGCTTGTCCGTGATCTTCTTGGCCTTCTCCTCGCAGGCCAAGATCAGGGCACAGGCGCCATCCACGGGCACGGGCTTGGCCTCCTGTATCCTGA
Organism: Chloroflexota bacterium; assembly: GCA_003229915.1. Lineage (GTDB taxonomy): Bacteria > Chloroflexota > Dehalococcoidia > SZUA-161 > SZUA-161 > SZUA-161. Next base: position 2,033 of record QIGA01000159.1, on the reverse strand, counting down.
TGGGATCGCACAGCATCGCCGATCGGAGCACGTCATCCACGGTCAAGCTGTCGCAGCACATCGCGTTAGGGTTGTTCCCCGCATTCTTACGGGACTTCACCACCACCTTGGCACACTGCTCGGGCGTTATCCCATACTTGGTGGTGTATCTCATTGCCTGCAGGGCAGCGGCCGAGACGAAATCGATGCCGACCCTTCTCTGATAGACAGGGTCCATGCCCACCCACTCTATCTGGTTCTTTTGGCACTGGGATTCCTTGTTGTGGGAGAGCAACAATACGACGTCACAGTGCCCCGAGAGAATCTGCATCGCTGCGTAGTACACCGCCAGAGCCCCGTCCGATGTCACCCTCTCGTCCTCTCTCTCATAGGCACCCACAATATAACCAAGGTGCATGTGAGAGCCCGCCGGCCCCCCAAAAAGGTCGAAGTAGGCCACTGTGGTGCAATCTATGCCGGTGCGGTCCTCTTTGAACTCAAGTCCAGTCTGCCCCAGCACATCGCGAGTCACATCGTACATGAGCTCGGCGGAGTGCAGGGCATCTTTTCTCTCCTCAAATTTGGTCTGGGCTACGGCCACAATGCCGACCCTTCCTGCCATATGGCACCTCCTTTTCCTAGCTGCAATCTAATCCATCGCTAGCTGCTGCAAAGCACAAAAAAAGCACACCTGCCCGCAGGCTAGCATTGCACCCACGCAAATATACTAAACCAACTCCATAATTAGTGTCAACTTTACGCTATGGAGGGTATCCAGAGGATACCAAATGAACCTCGAAGAGCGAACTGAAGAGAGGAGGGGGCGTGTCATCAGCCATATGATGAGTCCCCCAAATAGCGACCAGAACCCCAGTCAGTTGCTACATCTCAGTCTAAGGGTGGTGGGAGCGCGGGGTGTAGAGGCGTCCTTCCACGGAAGGATGGAACGCCCTAACGCCCGTGAGATTGCTGCGCTGCGCTCGCAGTGACACCCAAAACTCTGTTTTTTAAAGCCAATCGCTATTTCGGGGATGAGTGTACCTCCTTGACAAATATAGGAGCCCTTGTGTTAAAGTAGGATACGCACAACATCCGCAGGCGAATCAACAACAAGCAGATGACGAGCGCACCACGAGCCCCCTCTGACAGAAAAGGCCTTGTCCAGGTTTTCACCGGTGATGGTAAAGGTAAGACTTCGGCGGCACTTGGGGTTATCCTCCGTGCCCTGGGCCATGACTTTCGAGTTTGTATCATCCACTTTATGAAGGGCAATTTCCCCTACGGCGAACAGAAGATTTTGACCAGCCTTCCCAATGTTACCCTGGCTGTTTTCGGCAGACTGAGCTTCGTTGATCCCAACAATCCCGCGGAGGAGGATAAGGAGGAGGCGAGAAAAGCGCTTGGCGCTGGCCGCAAGGCGGTGCTCAGCGGCGAATACGACCTGGTAGTGCTTGACGAGGTAAATGTAGCTTCAGCGTGGGGCCTTGTGGGGGTCGACGAGGTGGTAAAGCTGATCGAGGACAAACCGGAGCACGTGGAGATTATCCTCACCGGTCGCTACGCTGACAAAAGGCTGATAGAACTCGCCGATCTGGCAACCGAGATGACGTCGATAAAGCACCCTTTTGACAAGGGTATTGAGGCCCGGGCCGGCCTCGACTATTAGCAGAGGATCGAGTAATAGCAGGCACTGACCCGGAGGACGCTGCAGAGTTTATCGCTGCGATGGGCAGCAAATATGTTAGCACACTCACACCTAACCGTGTTATTCCATCAAAAAACAAGAAAGGGAAAAAATGATCACTTTGAGCGTAATCAAGGCGGACATCGGCGGGTATGTAGGCCATTCCAGCTCCCATCCCGACATACTGGCCAAAGCACAGGAATACATGGAGAAGGCAAAGAAGGAGGGCTTGCTGGTTGACTACCATGTCACGCGCTGTGGCGATGACCTGCAGCTCATCATGACCCATGAGCAGGGAGAGGAGAATACGCACGTCCACCAGTTGGCCTGGGACACCTTTGTCGCCGGCACTGAGCTTGCCAAGAAGCTG
>QIGA01000122.1 GCA_003229915.1 Chloroflexota bacterium | reverse complement strand
ATGGAACGCCCTAACGCCCGTGAGATTGCTTCGCTGCGCTCGCAATGACACCCAAAACTCTGATTTTTAAAGCCAATCGCTATTTCGGGGATGCATGGTGTTGCAGGAGAGCTTGACAGACAGAGAGTGGTGGACTAGCATTGCCCCAGCGCTTTTGGGAGGTTCCTATCGTAGCGTGCACTAAGGAGGTGGGGTATGTCGCAAGAAATAGGGCTCCTCTCGGTCTTCGACAGCGGCAGGCTTAAAGGCCCACCGTCGCTCTGGCTGTCGTCTCTCAAGTGGTTGCTGCTCATTCCCCGCTACACCATCCTCGCGCTCCTGTGGTTGATGTTTCTGGTTACCGGCGTGCTATCCTTCCTCGCCATCCTACTCACCGCCAAGTTTCCCCAGGACAAATTTGACCTCAGCACGCGATTCACAAACTGGACATGGCGCGTTGGGTTCTATAGTTTAGAGGAATTCACCTATCGTAACTGGGCAAACATCGATTGGGGCTCAGCGCTGGAACTCTATAAAACTACCAAGCACAGCGGCAGACGATTTCCGGCAGGATCATGGATCATAGACTTTCTGGCACGCGATGCAGACACGAATGAGTTGGTTGTGATCCAACTGAGGAGAGGGGAAACCAGCGATTCCACTGTCGGCCAACTCCTGCGGTATGTTAGCTGGGTCAGGGAGAAGGTAGCTGAAGAAGGTCAGAATGTGAGAGGAATAATAATCACCAAAAGAGACGATGCTGCACTAGAGTACGCTGTTAGGAGCCTGCCATTCGTTGAGGTGAAAACCTACGAGATTGATTTCCAGCTAAAGCTCAAACCTGTCAGGGCTTCGACAGCTCAGGAGACCGTTGAAAAAAAGGCAGTCGAAGCACAGTAGCATCAAGGCTTATCGCCCGCTAGCGTTATGTCAATAAATATCCTCGGTTTCCACCCCATTCGTCGCCTCGTGGGCCCCCTAGGAATCTCCATTCAAGAGAAAAACACGATCCCCATCGAAGATAGGGACGGCTTCATAACTGTCCAATCGAGAGGCAAACTCCAGGTCCTGTGCGAAACCGAGGGATTGCAGGTAGCGGCCATGCTCACTTGAGGCTAAAACGTCCAGGCTGCGTTCTCTGTTAGCAGCGGCGAATCCGAGGGCGATGCCAGCGCCATCCAGCAACAGGGGTACAGTGCCTATCTCACGCAGTCCCGTGAATATCTGATACACGATTAGCCCCGCGCAGAAGAGATCCTCGGCCGAGGGCTTACCGTAGCGGCCAGAACACAGGATCACTATTCCCTCAGCCCGACCAGCAGATGCGGCTCCCACCATCACTGACGACACGGCAGACATGTTTATGAGCGCAGCGATATAAATGGGACAGCCACACGCCGCATAGGCTCTGCGAATCGCCCCTGTGCCGTTCGTGGTGTAGAAGAAGATATCCTTCCCCACAACAACCTCCGCAGCAAGGTATTCCAGAGGCGAGTTCCCCAAATCGAAGCCTGGGATGAGCTGGCCCCTTTCCTCACCCCCAAGGAGAGCACTTCCTCGACCATGCTTGTCTGCGCCTCGCTTGGCCTCCTCGACACTCAGGCAAGGATATACCGCATCCGCTCCACTGGCAAGCGCTGTGGTTATGGTGCTGGTAGCCCTGAGGACATCGACAACCGCGCATAAACGCCCCCGCAGCTTGTCTTCTGCAAGCAACGTGGGGGCTATAACTACGTCCAGTTTCATGTTTCATACAAGAACGACGTAGTGTAGTATATCATACCCCGCCCATTTCAGCCCCGAGCAAACGAGACAAGACCGAACCCCACTATCGTTCAAATAGATGGGAGTCAACGGTTGGAGCGGATGCCCCAACCCAACCATAATTTCCAGACAGGCCCCAATGATGCCCAAGCCCTTGACACGTTGTACTCTGGCAGCATAGAATTCGAATGTATAAACCACATCCAGATACGACCTCAGACACTGGTAGTTATTGTAACGGAGGCTGCAAATGTATATGAGCGATGTGATGACCTGCAACGTCATCACCATACCGAGTACAACATCCCTCGCTGAAGCTAGACGAATAATGGATGCCCATCGCCTGCGCCGCTTGCCTGTGGTAGACAGAGGAAAGCTGGTAGGTATAGTCACACGTGAAGCGCTCGACAGAGCTGGCCCCTCCCAACTTAAAAGCTTCAGCATCCACGATATCACCCGGATACTGAACAAGGTTACGGTCAAGAAGGTTATGGGCAAAGACCTGGTAAAAGTGAGCCCCGATGCCACAGTGGAAGAAGCGGTGACCTTGGCACAAGAGAAAAAAGTGGGCTCCCTGCTCGTGGTAGACAACAATCGGCTCGTTGGAATAGCCACCACCAACGACTTTTTCTATAAAATACTCAACCCCATTTTGGGAGTAGGCAAGCCGGGGGCACGCCTCGTTGTACGCAACTGCCATGGGGCACAGGACATTGAAAAGATCGTCGCCACTATCAACAAACTCAGCTTGGACGTGGCAACTATCTTCATGCTTCCCATTCCGGAGCGGGAAGCGCATAGCTTTGTCATCCATCTGAGTTCAGATGATTCTGCGAACCTGATTGCGGAGCTGCGCCTGTTGGGCTTTACCGTCGAAAGAAGAGCACGCTGATCCCTCCCCGCTTGTGACTTCCTTCAGGGCGTGGACGGATACCACAGACGCAAGCATCCCGCGCAACCAGCGATTTTGGACTCACAGTGCCGATTAATCCCGAACAAAGTGGAGAAGTGATCTAGTGCAATGCCTGAGATCGTCGATGAGAAGTTCAACGAGTGGGCCAAGGGAAAAAGCGATGTAGAGGCGAGGATAAGCATCTTCGAGAGGATAAGAGATATACCCTACGCTACGATTCCCGAGATTGCTGACTCCGCAAGATATGTGGACATACTCAGAATCAGGAAGGGCTCATGCACGCCAAAGCATCTCCTTCTCTGCGATATGTACCAAAGGCTCGGAATGTCGGTTTTATACGTGATATATCCCTTCAGGTGGGACGAGGTTGAATTAGACTACCCCCCTCAGCTTATGAAGCTGGCCCGAGAGCTCCCCACAAGTCATCACCTTGCCTGTATGGTAGATGTTAACGGGGAACTCATTCTCGTCGATGCCACGCTCGATCCCGCGCTCAAGAGTTTGGGCCTTCCCGTGAACGAGTCATGGGATGGAACCAGCAATACACTGCTCGCCATAAACCCTTGTGGAGAAGGACAGATACATCATCCCATGGAGGCATCTCTTCTGACAGCACAATATGATGAAGAATCAAAAGCGTTCTACGATAAGCTCAACCACTGGTTGGAGGAATTCAGAAGGCTTTGAACTGCGTCACGCTGGACGCACCAGGTCATGGAGATTTGCCCCTAAACCACATAGATGCTTTCGTAGAAGTTCTCCGAGAGCTCCTCGAAGTTTTCACGGTAGCACTTCACCGCATCAGGCAGATAATCCACAATGTCCTGCGCCGTTATGCCATCCTCTCCCTTCTCACTGGCTGCCAGGTCGCCAGAGAGCCCGTGGATGAATACGCCCATTCTCACGGCTTCTCCAATGGGTAGTCCCAGACCATATATGGCTGCAATTGCGCCGGTGAGCGCATCTCCACTTCCAGCCGTGGCCATTCCTGGGTTTCCGCTGGTGTTAACGTACACAGTACCATCAGGATAGCCTATGAGAGAGTGTGCTCCTTTCAGCACAATGATGGCGTTGAGATCACTGGCCGTCTTCTGGAGTACGCTTATCCTGTCCTTGTTTATCTCACCCACCTCCATCCTGGTGATCCGGGACATCTCCCCGCTGTGCGGCGTGAGGATCGTGGGGGCATTCCTCGCTTTGATAAGCCCCGTGTCAGCGGCGATTGCGGTGATTCCATCGCCATCTACAAGCAGGGGAGCCTCGATCTGCTTGGCCAGCGCCTTCGCCAACTCCTGAGTCTCGGGGTTGAGAGAGAGGCCAGGGCCTAGGATAACCATGTCTACACCCTTCGAGAACTCCAGAAGCTCCTCCTTGCTTCCCAGGGACAAGCTTCCAGAATCCGTCTCGCTCTGCGGAACAAACACGACCTCGCTACCCTTACTCGCCAGGAACGGTGAGATGGATCTCGGCGTGGCGAGGTATGAGAGGCCGCCGCCAGCTTTGAGGAAAGAAAGGGCGGAGAAATAGGGCGCACCCAGGTAGCTAGAGGAGCCAGCGATGAAGAGAGCCTTGCCGCAGCTTCCCTTGTGCGCGTCCATGTCCCTTTCGGGGAGCTCAACAAGGTCATTTACGCGAACCTTTAGGGAATCCGAGTCGCAGAGCGAGGGAGGGAACGAGATATGAGAAACATAGAGCTTGCCGCACAGGCCAAAGCCCGGATAGAGCATGTTCCCGATCTTGGGGAGTCCATAGCTTACAGTATAGTCGCTCTTCACGGCCACACCCATCACCTCTCCAGAGTCACCATTAACACCGGAAGGGATGTCAAGGCTGAAAATTTCCTTCCCGCTCTCATTTATCAGCTCAATGGCGTCCCTGTGTATTCCCGAAGGCTCCCTCGCGAGACCTGTTCCAAATATGGCATCGACGATGGCATCACAGTGGAATGTGGCTACCCTCACGGAATCGATCGACTCGACTTCGTGAATCTCCATTGGCATTCTGGAGATGATGCCAAAATTGCGCTTCGCTGCGCCACCAAGTCTGCTGCTCTCACCTAGCAGGAGAACCTTTACGTCTCCACCCATCGAGTGCAGCTTTCTGGCAACCACAAATCCATCTCCACCGTTATTGCCGACGCCACAGAAAACGACAAACCTCTTTCCCTTGATACCAAATTCCTTCAAAATGACGAAATACGAGGCTTCGCCGGCGTTTTCCATCAGAATCTCCTCGGCGATGCCATACTCCTCTGTGGCCCTACGGTCCAGATTCCTCATCTCCTCAACGCAGCTTATCTTCATTTATCCGTCCTCCCCCTTCCTGCTGCAGCCGCAGAAAAACGCTTGCGAATGCATGTCACACCGGTAGCGCTACAGTCCTATCTTATCAGCCGCCTCGCGCATGCCCATAATCACATCACTGACGAGGTCTCTCAACTCCACGCCCAGCATCTCGGCCCCTTTTTCAATCACCGGCCGGTTTACGCCCGCAGCAAACGATTTGTCCTTCCATTTCTTCATCACCGACTTTGCCTCCAGATCCATAACGCTTTTCGACGGTCGGACCAATGCCGCCGCTGTAACAAGACCAGTTAGTTCATCAACCGCATAGAGCGTCTTCTCCAAGGCAGTTTGGGGTTCAGCGTCACTGCAGATACCCCAGCCGTGAGATACGATCGCTCGTACGTATTCCTCTGGCCACCCGCGCTCCTCCAGTATCTCCTGTGACTTCTTGCAGTGCTGTTCTGGGAAGAGCTCGTAGTCGAGATCATGCACCAGTCCCACAATACCCCATTTCCCTTCATCCTCGCCAACCTTGCGGGCCATATAGCGCAGCGCGCCCTCCACACAGTAGGCATGCTTCAACAGGCTCTCGCTCTTGTTAAACTCCTTCAGAAGCGACAGCGCTTCATCATACGTCGGCGTATGTTCCGCCATTTCGATGCTCTCCTGCCTATCTTTTTCCAATCCGCGATCCGGGATATCACGATCAGCGCGATGGCTGCCAGGTTCGACCGGCTTCGACCAACCAGCCGATGCCAGATTATAAACTCTCAGGTTGCGAATAGCAAAGCTTGATGTTAGGTGAGTGTACACCGTTTTGCGTGTAAGAAGGAGAATCTGATTATTGACAATAGGAGAACGGGGACATAGTATTGCTATTGTCGCTGACAAACTCTTGTCGATACTCCGGCACCTTCTCGGTGGAGGTAAGCTTGAAGGTACTAGGCATCATGGGAAGTCCCAGGATAAAGGGCAACACGGATCTATTGCTGGATGAGGCTTTCAGGGGCGCGGAGAGCCAGGGAGCAGAGACCGAGAAGATCGTGGTTGACCGGCTCAACATAGCCCCATGTAAGGAATACTACGGCTGCCTCAAAGATGGTAACTGCGTCATTCGGGACGACATGGACGGCATATATCCCAAGCTTCTTGATGCCGACATTGTGATAGTTGCCTCACCGATGTTTTTCTATAGCCTTTCCGCCCAGGTAAAGGCGCTCATCGATCGCTGCCAGGCGCTATGGGCGAGGAGATACATCCTCAAGCAGACTCCGCCGAATTCAGCGAGGAAAGGCGCTCTTATCGGCGTGGCAGCCACCCAGGGGAAGCAACTGTTCGACGGGTCTATCTTGACAGTCAAATACTTCTTTCAAGCCATCGGGGTCAGGTATGCCGATGAGCTTCTCATCCGTGGCGTTGATAAGAAAGGCGAGATTAAGGAGCACCCAACTGCGCTGTCAGATGCGCTCGAACTAGGTAAAAGGCTGGCTCAAGGTTAGAGCCTCTCACACTCTTTTTCATCGGATGGAGTGCATCATCCCCTTCAACGCTTCGAAGTAAATCGTCCCAGCCTAGGTTGCAGCAACCTGGCAGCCACATCATGGGTCCAGGTTATCACCGCCCAACTCCGGATATGAAAAGTTCCCTTTTTAGAATGTGCCCTTCAGACAAGTCGTCCAAAGGGCACATCGAAGTCAGATTATCTTTGCCAATCCCAGAAGATGCTATCTCTTACGGTACTGGCGAGCCTTGCGAGCCCCCCTCAGCCCGTACTTCTTCCGCTCTTTCACTCTAGCGTCTCTGGTGAGTAGCCCGTGGCGGCGAAGGAGTGGCTTAAGGCTCTCATCCATTACAATCAGAGCACGGCTTATGCCATGCCGAATGGCGCCCGCCTGAGACGAGACGCCGCCTCCCTCCACCTTGACTACGGCATTGAATTTATCCTGGGTATCGGTAACTCTGAGCGGCTCGAGAATGGCAGATTTCAACCGTGGTATGCTGAAGATATCCTCGAACGGTTTGCCATTGACAATGATGGCGCCGTTTCCCGCCATCAATTTCACCTGAGCCACCGATGTCTTTCGTTTCCCCGTGCCGCGAAAATAGGCTTGTTCGCTCAAGCTAACTCTCCTTCTCGGTCACCTTTACCTGGGCCTGATGGGGATGCTCGGCTCCAGGATAGACCTTAAGCTTCCTAAACATGGCAGCACCCAGCCGGTTATGGGGTAACATGCCCTTCACTGCGTGTTCGATCACCCTAGTGGGATGAGTCTCCATCATCTTTCCCAGGCTAGTGCTCTTAAGCCCCCCAGGATACTGAGAATGTCTGTAGTATATCTTCTGGGTTAGCTTATTGCCTGTCACTTTTACCTTAGCCGCATTCACCACAATAACATGGTCACCAACATCGAGATGGGGCGAGTAAATCGGCTTATGCTTGCCTCTCAGCAGCACCGCAATCCCCGATGCCAACCTGCCCAAGGTCTTACCAGAGGCATCAATAACCCACCACTTGCGCTCGATATCAGACGCCTTCGTGCTATATGTTCCCATTTGACTGCCCTTCACTGAATTTATTCTCGGGGTAATTCACCTTCATCAAATAAAGGCCCTGAGGGGGTGCCACTGGCGCCGCCAAACCTGGCCTTTTCGCCCGCATTACCTCCTGAAACCCCTCTACCGTTAGCCTGACCAACCCAACCCTGATCATGGAGCCCACGGTGCAGCGCACCTGCTTGTTCAAAAAAGCGTTAGCCACCATGTCGAAAAACACCAGCTCTTCCTCTCTTGACACCTCCGCTTTGTAGACCTCGCGTACCGTTCTCCGGCTGGTCGGGCCAGTGAATGAAGCGAAATCATGGCACCCTACAAGACACTGACAGGCCTCGTTCATCGCGTCGATATCGAGTGCAGCAGGTACAAAATACGCGAATCTCTGCTCTAAAGGAGACGGTGTCGGGCTATTCAGGATTCTGTAGCGATATTCCCGGCTAAGTGCATCCCTCCTGGCATCAAAATCGCTTCCTACTTCATTCGCAACCTTAACAGCGATATCCGGCCGAAGATAGAAGTTGAGAGCCTTGGTCAAAGTCCGGGGCGGCAGTGTCGAGAAGCTGCTAAAGCTAACAACCTGTCCCTTGGCATGGACACCGGCATCAGTACGGCCAGCACCAACTACCCGAACCCTCTCCCCAGTCAACTTCGCCAGAGCGCGCTCGATATCACCTTGAATCGTTGGCGCACCAAGTTGAAACTGAAACCCGCTGTATCTCGTTCCATCGTATTCTACAATCAGTGCCAGTTTTCTCCGTGGCAACAACTCCACCTAAACCAGTTCCAACTGCGCCATGGGAGCGCCGTCTCCCAACCTCGGCCCAAGCTTGGCCAGCCTAGTGTAGCCACCCGGTCTCTCCGCATACCTGGGCCCGATATCGTCAAATACCTTGTCTACCACCTTCTTATCCAACACAAAGGAAAGTGCCTGGCGCCGAGCATGCAATGTCCCCTGTTTGCCCCAGGTAATCACCTTCTCCGCCAGAGGACGCACCTCCTTGGCCTTGGCCTCAGTGGTAACGATTCTCTCGTAGCGCAATAGGTCAGTTACCAGGTTTCTGTAAAGCGCCCTCCTATGGCCTGTCGACCTGGAAAGTTTACGACCGGCTACCCTGTGTCTCATCTTTTCCTCACTAGCTAAGAACCATCTTTCGGCAAACTAATCCTCTGTTTCGGCTATTCCGCCTGTGTCTTGCTCACCCTCGACTTCCTCGGTGACGCCCCCAGCTTCCTCCTCAGGCGATTCTATCTCTTCTTCCAGAGCAAGAGGCTTTATGTCGAGTGCTTCAAGTCGCTCCTTCACCTCGTCCAGAGACTTCTGCCCGAAGCTCCTCAACCCGAGCAAATCGTTGTCACTCTTCTCCAAAAGCTCACCAACCTTGGTGATACCGCTCCGGCGCAAGGAGTTAAAGGTACGCGCTGAAAGACCGATCTGCTCCAACGGCATCTCGTATTGCTCCGGAGGGATGAGAGGAGCAGACGGCTTTTCGCTCTCTACAGGAGCCTTGCCCAGGTCATGGAACAACGAATAGTGGATGACCAAGATTTCGGCGCTTTGGGAAAGCGCTTCGCTCGGCGATATGGTGCCATCGGTCCATACCTCTAGGATCAATCGATCATAGTTGCTCACCTGTCCAACGCGGGTTTTCTCCACACTGTAGTTCACCCTGCGCACAGGAGTGTAAATAGCGTCCACCGGGATGACGCCGAGCGGCAAACCATCACCGCGTCCAGCAGGCACATAGCCTGTACCCTGTTCCACGTAGAACACAACGTCCAGGCAAGCCTCCTGCGAGTCAAGCGTAGCTAGATGGAGTTCCGGGTTTACCACCTCGAAATCGGCGGAAGGCTTAATATCACCAGCGCAAACAGGCCCTTCACCTTTGACCTCGAGAAATAATCTGCCCGACCGCTCGGAGAAGGCCTTAAGTCGCAGTTCCTTGACATTTAGCAGAAACTCTATGACATCTTCCTTAACATGGGGGATGGTTGTAAACTCATGTTGGATCCCTTCGATCTTCACAGCAGTTACCGCAGCCCCTAGAAGCGAACTGAGGAGCACACGGCGCAGGCTATTGCCCAAGGTTACGCCGAAACCGGAGCCTAGAGGCTCGATAACAAACTTTCCGTAGTTCTCGGAGCTCTCTTCGCACTCTATCCTGGGAATTATATCCTCCAGCAACACACTACCTCCTCAGGGAAACGATTAGGAACCTATCTCGAGTAAAATGCCACGATAAGCCGTTCGTCAATAGTCGTTTCAATCTCGCTACGCGACGGCGCAGAGAGCACCTGCCCCGAGAGATTGCCGCTATCCAGACTCAACCAGCTTGGGATTAGCTTACTCTCGATTTCCTGTGCCGCCTCTTGATATGGCACAATTTTCGAGCTTCCTTCCTTCCATGTGATGGCATCACCTTGCTTGACATGACAGGATGGTATATCGGTCACGCGCCCATTAAGGGTGATATGGCCATGCTGTACGAGTTGCCTTGCCTGACGGCGTGATCCAGCGAAACCCAAGCGATATACCACATTGTCCAATCTCATTTCCAATATCTGCAACAGATTCTCGCCGCTGAGACCGGGACGCCGCTCGGCTTGGGTGAAATGCCTCCGGAATTGGCGCTCGAGCACACCATAAATGTGACGGGCCTTTTGCTTCTCTTTTAGTTGCAAACTGTATTCAGAAACCTTGCGGCGAGCGCTACTATGCTGTCCTGGGGGAGTATGCCGCTTTACTACAGAGCACTTCGGCGTGAAACACCGGGCCCCCTTCAACATCAGCTTCTCACCGTGGCGCCGACAAGTACGACAAGCCGGCCCAGTATAACGGGCCATCGCAAACCTCCTCTAAATACGTCTCCTCTTTGGGGGACGGCAGCCATTGTGAGGGATTGGTGTCACATCCCTGATGCTAGTGATGTCGAGACCCGCGGCCTGAAGAGAACGAATCGCCGCCTCCCGTCCACTTCCCGGACCTCTGACATAGACATCAATCTGGCGCAAGCCGTGTTCCATCCCGCGCTTCGCCGCTGCCTCCGCTGCCCTCTGTGCAGCATAGGCAGTACCCTTACGTGACCCCTTGAAACCGGCTGTGCCCGAACTGCCCCAGGCAATGACATTGCCCTGGGGATCGGTAAGGGTGATTATTGTATTGTTAAAGGTAGACTGGATATAAGCCCGCCCCCTTGGAATCGCTTTCCTCTCCCGCTTCCTGAGTCGCGTTGGCTTCTTTCTAGCCATCAGTCACCTCCACTTACTTCTTGGACACGCCACGACGTCTGCCTCTGCCAGCTACTGTCTTGCGGGCTCCCCGCTTGGTACGGGCATTGGTCTTAGTCCGCTGCCCCCGAACCGGCAGTCCCCGTCGGTGTCTGAGACCACGATAGCTTCCGATATCGATATACCGTTTGATGTTGAAATTGATTTCCTTTCTCAGGTCGCCTTCTACCCTATACCCCTTGTCGATAGCCTCACGTATGCGGTTGACCTCATCATCGGTGAGATCCCTGACCTTGACATCCGGGCTGACACCCGTCTGCTCCAATATCCTGCGACTCATCGTAGGCCCAATGCCAAAGATATAGCGCAGTGAAATCTCCACCCTTTTGTCCTTGGGTATATCGACACCTGCAATGCGCGCCATCACCCCTCCTAAGAAAGATTAACCTTGCCGCTGTTTATGTCTAGGGTTAGAGCAAATAACCCTGACCACTCCTTTGCGCTTGACAATCTTGCACTTTTCACAGCGGACTTTGACCGAAGCTCTCACTTTCATTATACACGCCCTGTCATTGTTTGAGTCTATCACTTAAAGCGATAGGTGATCCTTCCCCGTGACAGGTCGTACGGCGAGAGTTCCACCAAGACCTTATCACCACGCAGAATCCTTATGAAATGAAGTCTCATTTTGCCCGAAGCATGCGCCAGAACTCGGTGCCCATTGGCAAGTTCCACACGGAACATAGCATTAGGCAAAGGTTCGATCACCATCCCCTCGACCTCAATTGCTTCCTTCTTTGGCACAGGCTTCCAGCCCACCCCTTCCAGAAAACTCTATAGTTTAGTCAGTATCTCCGGCCCATTTTCATCGATTGCGATGGTGTGCTCAAAGTGTGCAGAAAGCTTACCATCAGCCGTAACGACAGTCCACCTATCCTCCGCCACTCTGGTGCGCAACACCCCCGCGTTGAGCATTGGCTCCAGTGCCATGGTCATACCTTTTTGAAGCAAAGGCCCTTCGCCAGGAATCCCAAAATTGGGAACCTGTGGATCTTCGTGTAACTCCCGGCCAATGCCATGCCCCACATATTCTCTCACCACAGAGAAGCCTCTGGCTTCAACATAGGCCTGAATTGCCGCCGATACATCTCCCAGTCTAGCACCGATTTTAGCGGCGTCAATGCCTGCTTCCAGAGCACCCCTTGCGGCATCGATAATCCTCTGGGCCTCAGCAGTTATCCTGCCCACGCCCACAGTAAGCGCGGCATCGCCATGAAAGCCATCCACCAGAGCCCCAAAGTCAAGGGAGACTATCTCGCCCTCATTGAGCACTCGGCGTCCCGGTATTCCATGGACCACCTCTTCGTTCACCGACGTGCAGATCGATGCCGGGTAACCACGATATCCCTTGAACGAAGCCTCAGCACCCCGTTTCTTCACTCCATTGACTGCAATATCATCCAGCTCCCCTGTGGTTATCCCTGGCCTCACTTCCTTGGCCACCGCATCAAGAACAGCGGCTGCGATTCGGCCCGCATCCCGCATTTGACCGATTTCTCGCGGTGACTTCAGGATTATACCCATCTCGTGTCTGATCTGGGTCATCTCCCAATACCTGCCGCTATGGCCGTGGTCAGATCTTCGCCAACATCCTCGATCCCTTTCTCACCATCGGTCCCCACTAACTTGCCCGCTTTGCTGTAGTACTCTATGAGAGGCATAGTCTGGGCGAAGTAGACATCGAGTCGCTTCCTCGCCGTCTCTTCAGTGTCATCGGCACGCTGATAGAGCTCACCACCACATTGATCACATTTGCCCGCTACCTTCGGCTGCATCTCAACAACGTTATAAGGAGCCTGACAGTCACGGCAAATCCAACGTCCGCTCAATCGCCTTAGAAGCTCCTCATTCGAGACCTTTATATATAATACCAAGTCGATGCCCTTTCCTTCCTTTGCCAGAGCCTCATCAAGGGCTTTCGCCTGTTCCAATGTTCTGGGAAAACCATCTAGCAGAATACCCTTGTCACAATCGGGGGCAGTGATCCTGCCCAATATCATTTTGACAGTTACCTCATCCGGAACAAGCAGGCCCTTTTCCATGTAAGACTTAGCGATCTTCCCCAGCTCGCTTCCGCTAGCTTGCTCCTGACGAAAAAGGTCTCCAGAGGCGATGTGAGCCAGCCCCAGCCGCTGGGAAATCAGAGCCGCCTGAGTTCCTTTGCCCGCTCCGGGGGCGCCCAGAAGGATCACATGCAATTGTTCTTCTCTCCTCATTTGATAAAACCTTCATACTGCCGCATCAGAAGCTGAGCCTCGATCTGCCTCATTGTATCGAGAACCACGCCCACGACGATCAACAGGCCAGCGGCGGATATGAGCATAAGGGTAGTACTTACCGCACCACCACCAACCAGCCACCGCGACAACAGAGGCGCTACCGCCACCAGAGCCAGGAAAAGGGCCCCACCCCAGGTAATGCGGGTAATCACCTTGTTGAGATACTCGGCAGTGGGACGCCCAGGACGTATGCCTGGGACAAACCCTCCCTGTTTCTGCAAGGTCTCGGCCAGGTTCTGCTGCTGGAAAATCACCATAGTGTAGAAGAAAGTGAATCCAACGACGAGTAAGAACAGCATTATCCAGTAAACATACCCATCCACACCCAAAAGGTCCTGCATGAACGTGGCCCCGAGATAGCCAGCTATGACCGACGGAAACAGCAGAATCGCATAGGCGAAGATGAGAGGGATCATCCCCGCTGAATTGACTCTGATCGGGATATGGGTGCCCCCTGACTGCCGGTACATCCTACCGCCGCGGAACAGGCTACGCGAATATTGAACAGGTATCCGGCGCACCGCCTCATTGACAAAAACTATGAAGAATGCAATCGCCACCATGAGGCCGATCAGCGTGAGCAAACCACCTGTACCCGATTGCAGGAAGCTCCGTCCGATATTCACCGGCATGCCAGCTACGATACCACCGAATATTATGATAGATATGCCGTTGCCGATCCCTTTCTCGGTTATGCGCTCGCCAATCCAGACAAGGAAAACCGTGCCCGCGACCATAGAGAACAGCATTGCCGCTGTAGGTGCCAGAGCGTCACCACTTAGGCCAACCCTCACTCCTTCCTGAAAAATATCCTCCCTCTGAAAGAGAACCAGTTGCCCATAGCCCTGGAGAAAGGCCATGGGAACCGTCAGCCAGTGAGTGTATTTATTGATCTTTCTGCGCCCATCTTCCCCCTCACGGGAGAGTGCCTGAAGTCGGGGAATGACAGGAACCAGGAGCTGCATGATAATTGAAGCCGTGATATAGGGATAAACGCCCATCGCAGCAATGCTCAGGTTCCTCATTGCCCCACCGCTGAACAGGTCAAGCATGCCCAGGAGCGCGTTCCTTTCAAACAAATCCTTAAGCGCCCCGCTGTCAACCCCGGGAACTGGAACATAGGCCACGAAGCGAAAGACGACCAGCATGGCTGCGGTGAAAAGCAGCTTCCGCCTCAGGTCAGGCGAGCTAAAGGCATCTATCGTAGCCTGAATCAATTTGGGTCTTGAGCTTTTCTGTGGTTGTCGCATCTCCCCCGCTATCCCCTAGATCTCTTCCACTCTTCCACCCGAGGCCTCTATCTTTCTCCTAGCAGTCTGGGTGAATCTGGCGGCTCTCACTACAAGCGGGCGCTGCAACTCACCATCGCCGAGGATTTTGATTGGTTTCTTGAGCGAAGACACCAATCCGGCATCGAGAAGTTTCTGCGGCGTAATCTCTGCACCTTCTTCGAAGATCCCGAGCCGCCGCAGGTTCACCAAAGCATAACCGGTCTTGAAGATATTGGTGAAGCCTCGTTTGGATGGTAAGCGCTTAACTAAAGGCGTCTGGCCACCCTCAAATCGTAGCCCGACTCCACCACCGGAGCGTGACTTTTGCCCCTTGCAACCCCGGCAGGAATAGGTGCCATGGCCACTACCGTCACCGCGACCGATCCGCTTTCTACCACGCTTTGATCCTGATTTCGGACTGAGTTGGTTTTGCCTCATCTTTTGCCCTGAAAATAAAATTTCTTCCGTTCGCCCTGAGCCTGTCAAAGGGCCATGCATAGTTCGACAAGCCTGCCCTGAGCGGAGTCGAAGGGCTCACCACAAACGGCACCTGGCCCTCTCAATTTCATGATTCGTTGGTGGACATATCTCTGTCCCTAAGGGTTCACTCTTCGGCGACCTCTTCCACATGGACAAGGTGCCTCACTTTATCTATCATGCCCCGGATCACCAGCGAGTCGCCATGGACGACAGTCTGGTTCAGCGCGCGAAAGCCCAAGGCCTTTAGGGTCATGCGTTGCCTCTTGTTGTAGCCGATGGCGCTCTTTTTCCAAGTAACACGCAACTTAGACACCGGTCTCCTCACTGCTTACAGCACGCGACTTTCTTCTTGCTATCTCTTGCTTGGGATCCTTCAACTGGCCCAGGGCCAGCATGGTCGCTCTGACCACGTTTATCGGGTTGGAACTGCCCATCGATTTGGTCACTATATCCTTGATACCTGCAGCCTCCACAGTGGCGCGTACTCCGCCGCCAGCGATGACTCCCGTGCCTGGTGCCGCCGGCTTCAACATGACCTTGGCTCCTCCAAACTTGCTTATTATCCTGTAGGGAATAGTGCCATCCACCATTGGTACCTTGATCAGATTCCTACGAGCGATAGCGCCGCCCTTGCGGATCGCGGAGGGCACCTCCCTGGCTTTGCCCAAACCAGCTCCTACGTGCCCCTCACCATCGCCAACCACCACCAGCGCACTAAAGCTAAATCGCCGCCCCCTCTTTACAACCTTCGCTACGCGATTGACATTGATCAGCTTCTCACTGAGGTTCAGATCCCTGGCATCCGTTCTATGCATCTGCTCCATAATACCTAAAACCTCAATCCCCCTTCGCGAGCGGCATCAGCCAGAGCCTTTGTCCGACCATGATACTTGCGTCCCCCGCGGTCGAAAACCATCTGATCTATCCCCCTGCTGTGGGCCCGCTTGGCGACCAAGCTTCCCACCACCCCTGCCCGCTCTGTCTTGGTTTTGTTCTCCAAATCGGCTTTTATCTCCTCGTCAAGGCTGGATGCGCACACAAGTGTCCGCCCCAAGCTATCATCTATAACCTGCGCATAAATATGATTAATGCTGCGAAAGACGCTGAGGCGGGGGCGGTCAGTGGTGCCCCTGATTTTCTTCCTCACCCGCTCATGCCTCCTCTTCAGCGCTTCTCTCCTATCGACAGCCATGCCCTCTACTTCCTCCTACCAAGCTTACCCGCTTTTCCAGCCTTTCGCCGAATGTACTCACCTGCGTACCTAATCCCCTTCCCTAAATAGGGATCAGGAGGACGTACTGCCCGAATCCGGGCAGCAAATTCACCTACAATATCTTTTTCCATCCCCAGGACGCTGACCTGATTCGGAGCATCGCTAACAACCGTTATCCCCTGAGGCGGGGTCATCTCCACAGGTTTAGAATACCCTACCTGAATTATGAGATTGTCCCCTGATTTCTGGACGCGGTAGCCAACTCCATGGAGTTCGAGATTCTTCCGAAATCCCTGGCTCACTCCCTCAACCATATTAGCAAGCATGCTCCTGGTAAAACCATGCAGTGACCGCTGGATCCGGTTGTCTGTCGCCCTTGATACGGTTAGGACACCATCCTGCAAGGAAATGTTCATACCCTGAGGAAAGGAGCGGCAAATCTCCCCCTTGGGTCCCTTCACCGTGACCTTGTCGTCCTCAAAGGATACATCTACTCCTGGAGGCAAAGTGATTGGCCTATTTCCTACTCTAGACATGCCTATCTCTCATCTGCTCTACCAAACATAGCATAGTACCTCACCCCCCAAGCCCTTCTTCCACGCCTGCTGTCCGGTCAGGACTCCCTGGGAAGTTGATAATATGGCTATGCCGAGCCCTCCATAGATTCTAGGGACCTCGCCCTTCCGGCCATAGACTCTGAAGCTGGGCTTGCTCACTCTCTGCAATCCATTCAGCATCGATTGCTTTCTATCAGTGTAGGCAAGGTGAATCTTGACCACCCTCTGCGGGGTGTTGCCTTTCAACACCTCGTAATCCTTGATGAAACCTTCTTCCTTTAGCACCTTGGCAATAGATATCTTGATCCTGGAAGCAGGAACAAGAACAAACTCATGCCTGGCCATGATGGCATTACGAACCCGAGTTAACATATCCGCTATCGGATCACTGAGACTCATAACAATCCCTCAACAAAAGATCACCAGCTCGATTTTCTAACACCGGGAAGCAGCCCCTCGAGCGCCATCTTCCTGAAGCAAATTCGGCATAGCCCGGCCTGCCGGATGTAGGCGCGGGGACGGCCACACACCTTACAACGATTGCGGTGCCTCACCCGGTATTTTGGAGTGCGCTTCGATTTTGCGATTTTGGATACTTTAGCCATCTTTTCTTCCCAATCTACTCCCTGCTAAACGGTACACCCATAAGCTCCAGAAGGCTCCTTGCCTCCTCATCAGTGCGCGCTGTGGTGATGACCGAGACCTGCAACCCACGAATCTTGTCTATCTTGTCATAGTCGATCTCAGGAAAGATAATCTGCTCCTTTATGCCCAGAGTATAGTTTCCTTGTCCATCGAAGGCTTTCCTGGGAACGCCTTGAAAGTCACGTACACGGGGCAAAGCTGCGTTTACCAACCGATCGAAGAACTCATACATGCGCTGGCCGCGAAGTGTCACCATCACGCCGATGGCCATGCCAGCCCGCAACTTGAAGGATGCGATCGGCCTCTTAGCACGTGTGATCACAGGGCGCTGCCCTGTGATCAAGGCTAGATCATTCGTGGCCGCTTCCAACGCCCGCTGATTTTGAATAGCCTCACCCAAGCTGATATTAAGCACAAGCTTTTCCAGCTCGGGCACCTGCATTGGGTTCTTGTACCCGTGCCCTCGCATCATAGCAGGCACAACCTCGTGCAGATATCTTTCTTTGAGCCTGGACACTAGTCAATCACCTCGTGGCATTCCTTACACACACGCACCTTGCTCTTGTCATCCAGGATACGAAACCCAACACGAGTGGGCTTGTGACACTTACTGCAGATAAGCATAACTTTGGAGATGTGTAGCGGCGCCTCACGCTCGATGATCCCAGCCTGCTGGACATTCCCACGGGGTTTCATATGGCGTTTTCCCATATTGACCCCTTCCACAAGAAGTCGATCCTCCCGAGGAATGCAATGGTGCACCTTTCCCTTCTTCCCTCGGTCATCACCCCTTATCACCAGGACTTCATCGTTCTTGCGAATATTCATCATAGCACCTCAGGCGCCAGAGAAATGATCTTCATGAAATTCTTGTCCCTGAGTTCGCGGGCCACGGGCCCGAAGATGCGACTGCCTTTGGGGTTGCCTCTCTCATCGAGTACTACCGCAGCATTCTCATCAAATCTGATATACGTGCCATCGGGGCGCCCATAGGTCTTGACTGTGCGGACAACGACAGCGCGGACGACATCACCCTTCTTCACCGGTGCGCCCGGGGTCGCCTCTTTTACCGAGGCCACAATAACATCGCCCACTCGAGCGTATCGCCTCCTCGTGCCACCAAGCACGTTGATACACATGATCTTCTTAGCCCCGGAGTTGTCCGCTACTTTGAGCTTCGTAAGTGTCTGGATCATTACCTACTCTATCTCCTCGGGTTTGACCTCTACCACCTCAGCCTTGGTCAGAACTTCGGCCACCCGCCACCTCTTATCCTTGGATAGCGGACGGGTTTCAACAATCCTCACCAGATCACCAATTCCACATGTATTGTTCTCGTCATGGGCCTTAAAATTCACCTTGTATTTGACAATCTTTTTGTAGACGGGATGCCGACGCCGAGTCTCCACCTGCACCACCACCGTCTTATCCATCTTATCGCTTAGAACACGACCGAGACGAGTTTTCTTTTTCTTTTCCATAGCTATTTCCTACCAAGCTCCCGTTCCCGCATCACCGTCTTAATCCTGGCAATTTTCTTCTTCGCTTTACGAAGCTCACTATAATTCGCCAACTGCCTAGTGGCGTGCCGAAACCTGAGGTTGAACAGCTCCTGATAGACGTCATCAAGTTGCTTGGACAATTCCTTCGGTTTCAGCGCCCTTATCCTGTCTACTCTCATGAATATCACCAACTACGAAGGCACTTCAGCCAGGGTCTCTCTGCCAACAAACTTAGTATGGATTGGAAGTTTATGCGAAGCTAGGCGCATCGCCTCCCGGGCCACATCCTCCCTGACACCAGATATCTCGAACAATATCCTTCCTCGCTTCACCACTGCCACCCAATGGTCAAGGGAACCCTTGCCACTACCCATCCTGGTTTCTGCCGGCTTGGAAGTTACCGGTTTGTCGGGGAAAACGCGAATCCAAACCTTGCCTCCCCTCCTGACGCTGTGCACAATGGCGCGTCGCGCTGCCTCAATTTGGCGGCTGGTGAGCCAAGTTGACTCCTGTGCCTGAAGCCCGAAATCGCCAAAGTCCACGGCATTACCCACGTGAGCCTTACCCCTACGGTGGCCCCTGTGCGCTTTACGATATTTGACCCGCTTTGGTTGCAGCATCGCTTTCTTCCTACGTTATTCCTCGCTTCGCTCAACTAATATCCCCTCCCCTTCGACCTCGCCCTCTTCCTCCTTTATCAACTTGGCTTCGGGAAGTATATCCCCTTTGTATATCCACACTTTGACCCCGATAAGCCCCATAGCAGTAAGAGACTCAGCGAAGCCATAGTCTATGTCAGCCCTCAAAGTGTGCAGTGGAACGCTCCCATCGTGTCCAACTTCGTGGCGGGCGATCTCCGCTCCCCCAAGCCTCCCCGAGCACTTTATCTTCACCCCTTTGGCTCCTCGCATCATCGTCCTGGATATGGATTGCTTAACGGCTCTGCGATAAGATACACGCCTCCGCAATTGCTCAGCAATGTTCTGAGCAACTAATGTCGCATCGAGTTCAGGTTCTCTGATTTCCTGGATATTAAGGCGAACCTTCTTGCCAGTGCGTTTCTCCAAAACGAGCCTCAACTCATCAACTCTCTGTCCACCACGACCAATGACAACCCCGGGCCTTGCGGTATTAACGATCACCGTGACCTCATTTGCCTTGCGTTCGATTTCAACATGAGATATGCCAGCTTCTCTGTAGTTGGAGTATATAAGTTTGCGGATAGCTATGTCCTCGTGCACCAGTTCGGCATAGCGCTTTTCATCATACCACCGGGAACGCCAGTCCCTGATTATCCCTATCCTGAAACCGTATGGATGAACCTTATGCCCCAATTACTCCTCCTCTACAATAACGGTAATATGGCTAAATCGTCGGCGAAAAGGATTCACCCGACCCCTAGCGCCAGCGCGGTATCTACTCAGGGTTTGCCCTTCATTGGCAAAGGTACTAACGATTCTTAGTTGTGCCGGTGACATCTGGTAATTGTTCTCAGCATTAGCGGCCGCAGACTTGACCACCTTGGCAACAGTTCGAGCCACCGGCGTGGGCAAGAAACTGAGTATCGCCAAGGCTTCATCTACCTTCTTGCCCCGCACCGTGTCCAGCACCAGGCGCACCTTTCTCGGCGACACTCTTACCTGTCTTGCACTTGCTACTACTTCCATGTCTTCAACCCCCGCTCAGGAAGTCTACCTCTTTCCTGTCGGCGACTTTCTTACCCGGGTTATCCTCTCCGATTTAGCAGCATGTCCCCTATAGGTCCTGGTTGGAGCAAACTCTCCCAGTTTATGACCCACCATGTTCTCAGTGATGAAGATAGGAACATGCCTCCTGCCGTCATGTACCCCAATGGTAAGACCAATCATCTGAGGGACTATGGTCGATGCCCGTGACCAAGTCTTGATCACCACTTTTGCCTCAGATCGACTCAGCGCATCTACCTTTCTGAGCAATTTGGCGTCAATAAAAGGGCCTTTCTTGATCGACCTCGACACTCTTTCAAACCTCCTGGGATACTATTTCCTTCTTCTCAAAATCAGCCTATTGCTGCGCTTGTTGCGCCGCGTTCTATAGCCCAGCGCTGGCTTGCCCCAAGGCGTCTTCGGCCCCGGATGTCCAATGGGCGACCTTCCCTCACCACCCCCATGAGGATGATCACGGGGACTCATCGCTGAACCCCGCAC
>QIGA01000242.1 GCA_003229915.1 Chloroflexota bacterium | reverse complement strand
TTCTGCTGGAAAACCTGCGCTTTCACCCCGAAGAGGAGCAGAACGACCCTGATTTCGCTAGGGCACTCTCTCAATTAGCAGAGGTGTATGTTAATGATGCCTTTGGCACCGCCCACAGGGCTCATGCCTCCACAGCCGGCATTGCCCAGTATCTGCCATCGGTCGCCGGCTTTCTCCTGGAGAAAGAGATCGATTTCTTGAGCAAAGCTTTGACCGATCCTACTCCCCCCTTCGCAGCCATCATCGGCGGTGCTAAAGTGAGTGACAAATTGGGGCTTTTGGATAACATCCTGGGGGAAATCGATTGCCTGCTTATCGGTGGTGGCATGTGCTGCACCTTACTCAAGGCTCGAAACTACGGGGTAGGTCAATCAAATGTCGAGGACGATAGGCTCGACTTCGTCCGAGGGCTTATGGACAAAGCTGCTAAGAGGAGCGTACAACTATTGCTGCCTGTCGATGTCGTTGTCGCTGATAGTTTCGCCAGCGGTGCCTCCCATAAGATCGTATCTGTTTCCGAGATACCAGAGAACTCCCACGTTATGGACATCGGCCCGCAGACCATCGAGAGGTTTGCCGCCGAGATCAAGAAGTGCAAGACAGTAGTCTGGAACGGCCCCATGGGTGTCTTCGAACTCCCAGAGTTCCGCCAAGGAACCGAGGCCATAGCGAAGCAACTGGCGCAACTCGAAGCTACCACTATCATCGGTGGCGGTTCCACCGCTGAGGCAGTAGAGGAACTCGGTCTGGCGGACAAAATGAGCCACGTCTCTACAGGAGGCGGCGCTGCCCTCGAATTTCTGGAAGGCAACACACTGCCCGGGGTAGCGGTGCTGCTGGACAAAGAAAGCTAGTTGGAAGAGTCGATGATCAGCCTGGATCAAATAAAAAGCTTAGCCACGCAGTCCCCCTCAAAGATCGTGCTTCTGGTAATCGACGGCTTAGGCGGTCTGCCCAAACCTGACACAGGTAAGACAGAGCTTGAGACTGCTCGCACACCCAATCTCGACCGTCTAGCAAGCATGGGAATCTGTGGCTTAGCCGATCCTGTATCTCGAGGCATTACACCGGGCAGCGCCCCAGGACATCTCGCTCTGTTTGGCTATGACCCGCTTAGGTTCACCGTAGGTCGCGGTATACTGGAGGTTCTGGGCATCGACTTCGACATAAAGCAGGGGGATGTCGCCGTCCGAGGGAACTTCTGCACAATCGACCAAGATGGGCTTGTTATCGACCGCAGAGCAGGTCGCATCTCGACAGAAAAGAACTCCGAGTTATGCAAGACCCTGAGCGATATTGTGCTCAATGGTGCAGAGCTTTTCGTCGTACCTGTGAAAGAGCACCGTCTGGCGGTGGTATTCCGCGGTGATGAACTCTCGGCCGACGTAAGTGACTCCGATCCTCAGAAAACAGGCGTAGCCCCGCAGACCGTGGTGCCACACACACCCGCCGCCCAGAAGGTAGCCAAACTAGCGAACGAGTTTGCAGCCAAGACAAAGGCGATTCTGGCTGACCATCATCCTGCCAACATGGTACTTCTGCGCGGCTTCTCGCAGCACCCCGACCTTCCCACCATGCGCCAGATATTCAAGTTGAACCCCGCAGCTATCGCCTCTTACCCCATGTACCGGGGGCTGGCCAAGCTTGTCGGCATGAGAATACTGGATACTGGAACCACCATCGAAGATGAGTTCGATACCCTGGTTCAACATTACGCTCAGCACGACTTTTTCTTTATCCACCTAAAGAAGACCGATTCCTCTGGCGAAGACGGCGACTTTGACGCTAAAGTTCATGTCCTGGAGGAGATCGACAGGCTGCTGCCTCAAATCATGAACCTGGAACCCGATGTTCTGATAGTCTCTGGCGATCACTCCACACCAGCGTTAATGAAAGCGCACAGCTGGCACCCTGTGCCCACAGTTCTCTATTCAAAATGGTGCCGACATGACCACATACGAGAATTCTCAGAGCCTGCCTGCTCGTCTGGCGCTCTGGGAAGATTCCCGTCTGTTGAAATCATGCCTTTGGCGATGGCCAACGCCCTTAAGTTAGCTAAATTCGGTGCTTAGGAGAACATCTCATGCGTATGCCAATAATAGCCGGTAACTGGAAAATGAATACCACTGTCGCCGAGGCAGTGGAGTTGGTCAAAGCTATGAAAAAAAGGTTGAACAGTATATCAGGGGTGGAAAAGGTGCTCTGTCCCCCTTTTATCTCTCTACCTACAGTGAGGGAGGCCATCAAAGGCACACCGATAAAGCTCGGTGCCCAGAACATGCACTATGAACGCAGCGGGGCCTACACCGGAGAGATATCGCCGGTGATGCTTGCCGGACTCTGCGAATTCGTGATCCTGGGGCACTCGGAAAGAAGGGCACACTTCGGAGAAAGCGATCAGACGGTCAACCGGAAGGTCCATGCCGCACTGGGGTTGCGCCTGACCCCAATCATTTGTGTCGGTGAAAGCCTGGAGCAGAACGAGGCGGGGGAAACTATCGAGGTTGTCACCAGGCAAGTCAAAGCAGCGTTTGAGGGCATTGATTCACCGCAGGGAACAGTCATCGCCTATGAGCCGATTTGGGCCATAGGCACCGGCAAGGCTGCCAGGGGGGAGCAGGCGAATGCCCTCAGTAAAATTATTCGTAGTGTCGTCGCTCAGCTTTACGACGATGCGATAGCTCAAGATATGCGTATCCAGTATGGCGGCAGCGCTACCGCTGCCAATGTCGCTGAATTCATTGGCCAACCCGAGATCGATGGTGCGCTGGTTGGAGGGGCCAGCCTGAAAGCTGCAGAGTTCCTTGGCATCGTGGAGCAGACATCGAAGATCAAGAAAGCGGGATGAATTCTCTGGTGGCCATAGTAGGGCCAACCGCTATCGGCAAAAGCAGTCTGGCCCTCGATCTCAGCCGGATACTCGACGGTGAAATTATCAACGCCGACAGCCGGCAAGTATACCGCTGTATGGATATCGGCACTGCCAAGCCTACACCAGAGGAGCAGGCGCAAGTCACCCACCATCTAATAGATGTGGTTTACCCCGACCAGGGTTTCAACCTCGCTCTCTATCAAGACAAGGCAAGGGAAGCGATAGAAGATATTCAGAGTAAGGGCAAGCTGCCACTCTTAGTGGGCGGAAGTGGACTCTATGTGTGGGCACTTCTTGAGGGATGGCGTATCCCACCAGTCCCGCCTGATCCCATAATGAGACAAGAGCTCGATGCCAGAGCACGGGCCGAAGGGGTTGAGACGCTTTACGAGGAACTCCGACAACTTGACCCTGCTGCGGCGCAGCGGATCGATCCCAGGAACGCCCGCAGGATAATCCGAGCGCTTGAAGTTTCTCGGCAAGGCAGCCCTTTCTCCCAACTCCAGGGGAAAGAGGCTTTCGTCAATTCTATCGTCATCGGCTTAACGACGGACAGAACTGACCTCTACCAACGGATCGACTCCCGCGTGGACAGAATGGTGGAGAACGGATTGTTGGCTGAGGTTGAACAACTCGTGGCAAAAGGCTACGGGTTCGACCTCCCCTCGATGTCTGGTCTAGGCTACAAACAGATAGGCATGTTCCTTCAGGGGAAAACAGATCTGCCCGCAGCGATCCAGCAAATCAAGTTCCATACCCATCGTTTCGCGCGCCATCAATACAACTGGTTTCGTCTCCAAGACAAGCGCATTCACTGGTTTGACATACGAGAGGTAACTAAGCAGACTGTTCAAGATTTGATCAAGCGATTTTCGGCTAACTAACAGAGCCAGTCCTTAGAGAATTGACAAGGAGTGTGATATCATGAGACAGTTCTTGTGGGGCCTCATCTTCGGGGTCATTCTCTTCCCCATTTTGTACATAGGGCGCATTCTGTGGAGACATCGCAGTGAGAAAATCGATTTCGACGATGCTGAGTGGCCCTGAGAATCAGTTGAGGTCTGAATGGTTGGAGGTATTTCATGGGTAAACTCTCGGACATAATCAAAGAGACCATCGCTGAAGTTCGCCCTGGCATAATAGCCACAGCAAGCAAAGACGGCAGGCCAAATATCTCAGCAAAAGGATCGCTTCGAGTGCTCGATGATGATCACCTGGTTTTTGCCGATATCAGCTCGCCACGTACCATAGCCAATCTGAAGGAGAATCCCAACGTCTCTGTTCTGGTGGTACACCCTAAGAGCATGAAAGGCTGCCGAATCTGGGGCAAGGGCGAAGTCCTCAGCTCGGGAGAACTCTTCGACCAGATAAGCAAAGAGTTCGCCGACCGCAATATGAAGGTCAACCACGTGGTCAAGATTACGGTAGAAGAGGCACAAGCTAGTTTCTAGGAGGGTGCCCGAAAACCCGGCAAAACCGGGGTGGCCTAGAGCGCCTGCTCCAACCTAACCATAATTCTCAGGCAGGCTCTCAACTGGAGTATCTGACGTGAATTTCACCAAACTTCAAGGGGCAGGCAACGATTTCATCCTGGTAGATGCCCGAGAGCTGGACCGCGACTGGTCAGCCCTGGCCCGGGATATATGCGATCGCCACTTCGGCGTAGGCGCTGATGGACTTCTACTGATACTTCCCTCCAAAGTCGCTGAACTGCGCCTCCGGATGTTCAATCCCGATGGCTCGGAGGCTGAGGCCTGCGGCAATGGATTGAGGTGCTTTGCCAAATACGCGAGAGAGAGCGGATTGGTGGACGCTGCCGAGTTCATGGTAGAGACCACGGCTGGGACAAGGGCAGTGCGAATCCAGGGTGAAAAAGGCGTGCAGGTAGCTATGGGCACCCCGATATTCGAGCCCCCTGCCATCCCGATGGTTGTGGAGCACCGAGAAGAACTCACTGTAACACCTGTTCTCGACTATCCCATCGAAGTGGATAATACCGAGTTGA
This sequence comes from Chloroflexota bacterium, assembly GCA_003229915.1. Lineage (GTDB taxonomy): Bacteria > Chloroflexota > Dehalococcoidia > SZUA-161 > SZUA-161 > SZUA-161. The sequence goes on along the minus strand of QIGA01000242.1, from coordinate 17,834 downwards.
GCATTAGCTGTATCTCCATGGGTAATCCCCACGCGGTCTGCTTCCTGAATGAGCCTGTTGCTGATTTCCCTTTAACCGAAGTTGGCCCCAGAGTGGAGCACCATCACATGTTCCCTAACAGGGTGAACTTCGAAGTGGCGAACGTCATCAGCCGCAATGAGATTAGAGCGCGCGTATGGGAACGCGGAGCGGGAGAAACCCTTGCCTGTGGCAGCGGAGCCTGTGCCATAGCCGTGGTCGCCAAACTAAAGGGGCTCAGCAACAACCCTGTTGATGTAATGGTGCCGGGTGGGACTCTGACCATAGACTGGAACGGCGCGGGAGAGGTGTTGCTCAGCGGCCCTGCCGAGCTGGTGTTTCATGGTATTTGGCAGGGTTAGCTGATTCGAAAGGAAGTGAGAAAATGAGTTTCGTAATAGCTATCTATGTACCTGAAGGAATCGTTATGGCTTCGGATAGCCGGCAGTCGGTGACGGTTGAAGGGAAGGTCCCCGATGGCAGAAGCTTCAAGGTTGAGACCGTGAACTCCGACGCCGTCACCAAAACATTTCTTTTAGAAAAACATCAGGCTGGCATCTCCAACTTCGGCCAGGACCTGCTCGCAGGCGTTCCCATAGCGAGCCGCATCAAGAGGTTCATTGAGGAAGACCTGACGCCCGGCGACAACGTGGAGACCGTCCCCAGAAAACTTGTTGACTATTTCAGGGAATCATTCCCTAATGCCGATGTCGGTTTCCACGTCACTGGCTACAAAAAGGAAGGCAAGATCAGCGTCCCCCACATCTATTCCTGCCACGTATCTCGAAACGCTGTAGAGAGAAGAAATACCAAGCCAGATGGCTCACTCAGCTACGGTGCTGCCTGGTCAGGGCAAACTGACATTCTGACCTCTATTCTCATTCCAGTAGTAATCAAAGACGACAAAGGCAGCGATAAAGTCATTCGCTCGCCAGCGCCAATTATATGGGATGCGATGGCGCTTCAAGATGCCATCGACTTCGCTATCTACGCAATTCGAACTACCATCGATACCATGCGTTTTCAGGCGCGCCCCAAGAACGTCGGCGGGCCAATCGACGTTCTTGTGTTGACACCAGAGGAAGCTAGCTGGATTCAAAAGAAGAGCTACCGAGGGTAACACACGTGCTGGTTGGTCGGGCCAAGACATAGCCAATGATTGAATCATTGCAGCGAGAGATACGTGATCGATTCAGTACAAGTGGTTGCAATCCGCGTCTTGTTTCCGATTATAATCTCTATAGCTCTTCAGTCCTCCAAAAGCTTTGGTCCGCCGAGCATTACTCTAGGGAACTTAAGAACTTGGAGATTCGCTGGTTCTGGGAGACATCTCCAGTAGTTTATACACAAACCGCGGATTCATATCCAGCCGCACCGCAAACACCAACACTCAACTTTGATCGTTATTCTCGCCATGTCCATCTCTTCATGGATGGCTTTTTCATGAACGCTATGAGTGTTCTTGATACGCTCGCTCATGAAATATGGACCTTATACGCATTCCCACAGAAGCCGTCGAGACTATACATCGGTACAGTCAAGAAAAGGCTAGCTCACCTTCATCCGAGTTCTGAACTAGGAAAGTTCTTGACCAGGCAACTAGGGCAAGATTGGTTCGACCAATTTCAGCGCTTTCGGCATTGCACAACGCATGAAAGCTCAATAGTGTACGATAAGATACAAGTTAGCTACGAACATCTAACTAGGCAAGTTGAGGGATCTGATATCACGCTACCGGATGACCCTAAGATAAGGCCATTCACGTATAGAAAGAGACGAGAAGCAACTAAGTATTGTACGGATACACTTGGAAAAATACATTCGCTAGTTGAAAAGGCTCACGAGAAAATACTGCTGGATACTAGGAGAAACAACAACATCTTTCCAATATCAAGACCCTAGGCTACGTTGTTCGGTTGACAACAGCGATGACAACTACTAACGTTAAACGCGGGAGAGGATAAACTTTATGCAATTAGCCAGACGCGTCCAGAACTTACCACCTTACCTTTTTGTCGGCATCACCAAAAAGATCGCGGAGAAGAAAGCTCAGGGGGAGGATGTCATAAGCTTCGCCATCGGCGACCCCGACATCCCCACGCCACAGAACATCATAGACCGCCTGTGTCAAGCTGCGCAGGACCCGGCAAACCATCGCTACCCTGAGTCTGACGGGCTGCCCCAATTGCGGCAAGCCGTCTCCACCTGGTATCAGCGCCGCTTTGGGCTTGCCTTCGATCCGGACAAGGAAATCGTTCCGCTCATCGGCTCCAAAGAAGGCATCGGGCACATTGCCCTCTGCTTTATCGACCCAGGCGACCTCGCCCTAGTTCCCGATCCTGGCTACCCTGTCTACTCCATAGGAACCATGTTCGCCGGCGGCGAGTGTCACTTCCTGCCCCTCACTGAGGACAATGACTTTCTGCCTGACCTCAATCAGGTCCCGGTTGAGATAGCGCAGAGAGCCAAGTTGCTGTGGATAAACTACCCCAACAATCCCACAGCGGCAATAGCCAATCTCGATTTCTTCGAGAGAGTGGTGGCATTCGCCAAAAGGTACGATCTGGCCGTTTGCCACGACGCGCCTTATACCGAGGTGGCATTCGATGGTTATCGCCCGGTGAGTTTTCTCCAAGCACCAGGAGCAAGGGATGTAGGGGTGGAGTTTCACTCCCTCTCCAAGAGCTACAATATGACAGGTTGGCGGATCGGTATGGCGGTGGGCAATGCAGAGATGGTAGGGGCTCTGACGAGGGTCAAGTCGAATCTCGATTCGGGTATACCACAGGCAATCCAATACGCCGCTATCGAGGCGCTTCTCGGCGACCAGAGTTGCGTCGCAGAGCATAACGCCGTCTATCAGCGAAGGCGCGATCTGGTAATAAGTACCCTTGGCAAAATAGGGCTGAAGGCCAGGCCTCCGATGGCCAGCCTGTATGTCTGGGCCAGGATTCCCGATGGCTATACATCGCTCGATTTTTGCACCAGGCTGCTTGAAGAAACCTCTGTGGTGGTCACACCAGGGAGTGGCTACGGCAAATATGGAGAAGGCTACATCCGTCTATCTTTGACAACCCCTGACGATCGGCTCGATGAAGGCCTATCCAGGTTGGAGAAATGGGGAGGTCATCTCCAGAAGTAGCATCGCCACAGGAGTGGCATGGATTATTCGCCGCGACTGGAGTTACGACGCTACACGAGTGAGGTTTTCGGATATCTCCTACTGGGAGTTCAAAAAGGAGGATATACATTAAGCGGACGACAGTCACAACCAGCCCCCCAGTGGAAAAGGCTATCCTTGTTGGAATTGAGATCAAGAGGGAACGAAATGGTTGGCCCCTCGAAGGATCGCTTGACGAATTGGGACAACTGGCGCGCACCGCGGGGGCCAAGGTGGTGGGCTTAATGACGCAGCGACTGACAGCGCCAACCCCTGCCTATTTCCTGGGCAAAGGCAAACTTGAGGAACTCGCCTCGCTGAAGTCGGAAGTTGGATATAACCTGGCCATCTTCGATGATGAACTCTCCCCAGCCCAGCAGCGCAACTTAGAGCGGGCACTTAATGCCAAAGTGATCGACCGCACTGCTCTCATCCTAGATATTTTCGCTCGCCGGGCGCATACCCACGAAGGCAGACTGCAAGTCGAGCTTGCTCAGCAGGAATATCTCCTGCCCCGCCTAGCCGGACGTTGGCCTCACCTGGAGCGCCTGGGAGGTGGGATCGGCACCAGGGGCCCAGGTGAGACCCAGCTTGAGACCGATCGCCGCCTTATCCAGCGCAGGATATCGCGCCTAAAAGCGGAAATAGAGGCGATGAGAAAGCACCGTGCCCTGTATCGGCGTCGCCGCAGCGAGCGCGGCATACCCGTCGTAGCTCTCATAGGCTACACCAACGCCGGCAAAAGCACCCTGTTCAACTCCCTGAGCAATGCCAATGTATTGGTCGAAGACAAGCTTTTCGCCACACTCGACCCCACAACACGCCGTCTCGCCCTCCCCAACAGCAAACAAGTGCTGCTCACCGATACAGTGGGCTTCATTCGGAAGCTGCCGCCAACCCTAGTCGCCGCCTTCAGGGCTACACTCGAAGAACTAGCTGAAGCTGGTCTGCTGCTACACATCGTAGATATCGCCAGCGAGACCGCTTCTCAGCAGTGCCATATTGTTGAGGATATGCTGGCAGACCTCGGCCTGGCTAACAAGCCAAGGCTGATCGCACTCAATAAGATAGATCTGTTGGGAGGCGATATTGAATCAGGGGACGAGGAAGCGGTTATCCGATATATCGACCAAATTGGTACCAGAGTGAAGACTGCGGCCCTGATCTCCGCAGACAAAAAATGGGGACTGAAGAGAATGCTCGAACTCGTCGCAGAGATATTGGAAACCAATTCAGTTGATCTGGAGGACTGATGAAGATTCGGAAGGCAGTGGTGACCGCTGCTGGTTGGGGAACCAGGTTCCTGCCAGCGGCCAAGTCACAACCCAAGGAAATGCTGCTTCTGGTGGATAAGCCTGTCATCCAGTATGTGATAGAGGAGGCTGTTGCTTCTGGCATCGACCAGATCATCCTCATCACTGCGCTTGGCAAACACGCCATTGAGAACCATTTCGACCGCTCTTTTGAGCTGGAGCACATACTGTTGCAGAAGGGGGATGAGAAGCGGTTGCAGGAGGTGCGGCGTATTTCGGACCTTGCCAGCATTTGCTACATTCGCCAAAAAGAGCAGCTAGGGCTGGGGCATGCCGTCTCAATAGCAAAGGACCTTGTCGGCAACGAGCCCTTCGCTCTCTTTCTCCCGGACGATCTCATCGCAGCCGAAGTACCGGCAATGAAGCAAATGCTAGAAGTGTATGAACGCTATGGCTGCAGTGTGATCGCCGTCGAGCCTGTACCGCCCGAGAAAACCTCTGCTTACGGCATTGTTGACCCGCAGCAAGTGGAGGGGCGGGTATTTGAAGTACTAAGCCTTATCGAAAAGCCAAATCCTGAAGAGGCTCCATCCAATTTGGCTATAGTGGGCAGATACATTCTCACACCAGAGATATTCGGCCTGTTTGAGAAGGTCACCCCCGGGGCGGGTGGGGAAATCCAGCTCACCGATGCCTTGCGGCTGCTGCTGGAACAACAGAGGATATACGCCTACCAATTCGAGGGAACACGCTACGACACCGGCGAGCCACTGGGTCTGTTGAAAGCATCTATCGGGTATGCCCTCAACCGTCCGGACCTAGGCCCTGGTTTCAAGGAACACTTGCAGCAGCTAGACCTTTCCGACTGAATTCAGTCGCTAAATAAAACCCATACCGTCTTCACTGAAATCGGGAAACCGCAGCCAGGGATTTATCCGACTATGAGAGCTAACGTGAAGGAACATTAACAAACATTACGTTGACTTTTGCGAGGAAGTTTTCTACGATTGTCTTTACCAGTACCATGGTCTCAGTACAAAAGCTCAGTTAGTCATTGTAGCGATAAAGACAGAAGCATAGAGGAATCCTGAGCTCACTGCTCTCAAGTCAAAACAAACATGTTGAACAATCCTGTAGTCCGCTCCCAATTGAACCTGGTCAAAATAACCCGGTATTTGGCAGTTTTCTGGGTGATCTTGTCTCTGGCCGACGCCAGTGCCACCTACATCAGTCTCCAGAATGCGGCCAATATGGAAGGCAACCCCTTCGCCAGAGCCCTGCTATCATACAACGAAGCATTGTTCTACGGGGCAAAACTCCTAGTTACTGCGGGTATAGGGCTGGGATTCTGGTGGCTGTCAACAAGGACCAGGCACTTGAAGGTAATGATCGCCTGCCAGGCATTTCTGGTGGTGCTATTCGTCGGTGTATTGAGCAACAATATGCTGCGTCTCTAGATCGACAAGCAAGACGATTGTTCGAACAAGCCGGGCAAGATTCAACCACCCTCTCCCGATGACTTCCTCACTCTATCAGCGATCCGTTTCGTCTCCTCCAGCAAAGAATACACACTCATATCGCCCAATCCCCGCGATAGCACGCTGATGGGGTTATCTGAGAACTGTTCTTCCCTGAAAACATCAAGCAGGCTATCGTCCTCATCGTCTTCTTGAGATTCCCCCGCCCGTAGTTGACCCGCTTCCTCAACGTTTTCATTTCCCGCCCCAGACATCTGATAATCGTCGCTGGTTGTTATCACAGCTTCGTCGTCCGAATTTTCGCCATCGATCGTTGCCACCGCTCCGCCGTCTGGGCTTTCCTCTTCTAAAGCCTGGGAATCGTCATTCACTATTGCCGTGGCCTCCGCCACTTCGCCCTCAACCTGAGCAACGCGCTCCTCGTTCTCATCAAAGTACGTTTCCACTGGCTCTCCTTCTTCCGCTTGCTGCTCATCAAGGCTTTGCTGCAAGTTCACCACAGACAGTTCAGACACCTCATTATCTTCGCTGTTGGCCTCGACGTCCTGGCAGTCGTTAGCCTCAATTTCTCCCCGATCAGCTTCATTTTCGAATTGCAGAGTCCCATCTGCTTTTCGGGACAGGAATTCCCCCACAGGGTCTTCCTCCACAAGAAAATTGTCCCTATCACCCACGAACAAGGTTTTTAGGTTTGTCCCGAAGCGATCCAGCGCCAGCCGAGTCCACTGCGCTAAACCCATCATTTTCCATTCCCCCTTCAGCTCTCCCTACGTCATCGCTGTAATCGACGAGAAGATCTTATCGACTAACATAGGCACCACCACCAGCCCTACCCCGGATAGACCAAAGGTCACAGCAAGATAGCCGAAGAATTTATAGGTATTGCCGCCATCAGCCGCCTTGACCGCAAAAGCAGTAGTGGCAGACAGAACCAGAATAGTAGGCAGTGTCAATGTCTCGAGAAGGCCAACGCTGTCGAAGCTGAAGCTAAACACCTCGACTGCCTTTGCCTGTGCTTCAGCCACTCCCTGTGTATAAACCCCCTCCACGACTTTGCCGAAGAGTAAGATAACCTGCACCACAAACACTAACAAACCAATGATAGCGGCATGCATGGCAAAAGCCAGAAACCCGAACGAGGACGATACCTGATTTCTCTTCGCGCGCAGAAAGTCGAGTGTCGTCGCTACCACAGAAGAGCGGGCCCCGACCTCTTCAGGGTCACCACCCAGCCTGTTTGCATCGTGAAACATCTTCACACTTCGATATACTGTCTCACTGCCAGTCTCCAGGGAGAAACGCTGCCAACAAACCTCCGGCTTCAGCCTGGAATCCAGCCTTGAACGAAGCTTCTGGACATCATTTGCCAGATTAGCCGTTGACCTGAGATCCAGTCTCTCCAGGGCACTGGATACAGTAATTCCAACCGCTGATGCTACGTTTCCCAGCGACCTGAGAAAAGTGCTGATGTCCGAATCCTTCTTCTTCACCTGGCGATCGAACAGGATCCCGGCCACACCTATAGGGAGAATCAATATGGCTGCCACGATAACCGCCCATCCCAGACCAAAGCCCGCCAGCATAATGACGAAAAAGCCGACTACAGCAACAGGCAGCAAGAGACGCGCCAGCCAGCGCGTTCTGCTGTAGGCAGAGCAGTTCGATGCCGGGTAATGGACCCTCACTTCCTTGGGTGATACCCTGAATATCGCCCAGGCACCCAAGACTGCGACAATGACAGTCACCCCCACAAGCGCTACGGTGAACGAAATTGCCACAGGGTAGATCAGCATGGAGATAGCAGCCACCATGACTATCAGGGCCGCCGACACAATTAGAGCAGCGTATCCTTCAGTCCACTTCCTTAGCGACTCCACACCGCGTTCGTACTCATTCTTAAACGCCTCGGCCTGAATACCCGCCTCTTGCGCCAGGAAGTCCGCCTCCGCCTCCCCTGAACCCAACGAGCTGGCAAGGCGCAGCAACAGGCTCTTGACCGACTCTATCTCAGCAGACTCCCCCACCATGCGGCAGGCAACAGCATAGTCATAACGCATCTGCTTGGCCAGAACATGGATTTCTTTGAAGTAGTGTGCCGAGGTACACGGAAGCTGGCTGGCAAACGCAAATATCTGGCTGCGCGGAATACCTGCTGCAGCTATAGACGACATATACGCCAACTGGTAGAACAGGTCAAAGCTGATGAACTCTTTGTCAAAAGAGTCCTTCTCTTTGCGCTTTGGCCAGAACATTGAGAAGTTCATAGAAATCACTCACTCCTTTATCCTTATGGAGCTTTTCCAGTATCCTCTTTCTTCTCTCCACTACGTCATAGATCTGCCACCTCTGGTTGGGCGGGATCCCGCGCTTAATGGCGATCTTCTCCTCCAAAAGGTAGCTGTTCTTTTTGCCCACAAACTCGAAGGTGTCCGACACCGGACTCCACCGAAACACCTCCACGTAAGAGAAGGTACTAGCAACAGGGTCATAGCCGACGATTTCGTTGATGCTGGTCGCACGCCGACCTTTCTTTCCGTTAGGCAGCTTCACGGCATTCTGGCATACTACCACGTTCAGGTTATCCATATACGTCTTGGGCACGCTGATCGGATGTCCTGTGAGCCGCTGGATCAACTTCTCCACATTGGAGGCGTGAAATGTGCTCATCACCTGATGGCCCGTCTGCATCGCACCAAAGGCGATGTTGCCTTCCTCGCCTCGGATCTCACCCACGATTATTACATCAGGGCGCTGCCTCAGTGCAGCCTTGAGCAGCTCGAACATGGTCACATGGGCCCCCTTTTCCCCCGGGGCCGGATTCTTGGCCACCTCACGGAGCCAGTTGGCATGGGGCACCTGAAGCTCCGGTGTATCCTCGATGCTTATGATCTTGTGGGTTTGTGGCATAAAGGTGGTGACCGCATTCATCAGCGTGGTCTTGCCCGAGGCGGTCTCACCAACAACAAATAGATTCATGCCATCTTCGATCACCATTGAAAGATAGGCAGCCATTTCATAGTTCAAGCTTCCGAACTCGATGAGTTCCATGATGCTCAACGGCGTCTCAGTGAATTTCCGGATGGTGAAATTGCTCCCACGCCGTGAGACCTCCCTGCCAAAGACTATGTTGATACGGGAACCATCGGGTAAACTGGCATCGACAATAGGGCTGCGTAGCGTGACCGGCTTTTTTATCTGCTCGGAAAGTCTGAGCACAAAATCGTCCACATCCTCGTGGGATTCGAAATTTATCGCTGATCTCACGCTCTTGAATATCTTATGCTCCAGGAATATAGGGCCTACCCCGCCACAGCTAATATCCTCTATATGAGTGTCGCGCATCATCGGCTCTATAACACCCATCCCTACTTTGTCTCTGACCACTATGTGCTTCAAGGCTTCGAGCTGTTCGGGGGTCACCCGTACCTTGTCCTTGCTATTCTTCCTTGACCATTTCCTGCCTTTACCATTTGCTTCGTTGGCCGATGCGGCACTAGCCCCATTGTGATGGACAATGCAAACGCTGTCTATCAACCGCTTGAAGCCTTCTGTTCTCTCTTCGTCCGACTCATCTTCAGTAAGAACACCAGCTTCGTCAACCAACCTTTCCTCTATCTGAGCAAGCATCTCACTCAGGTCCTGAACCATACCCGGCTCAATAGGTATATAGTCGGGCCTACCACTTTCAGGATCGGACAGAATATGAATGAGCATATTACCCCCTACAGGGTAAATGAGGTTGTACACCTGTTGATCCATCAGCGACCGTTTGAGTTCGGCATGGTATTCAATGCTGGCTATGTCGTCAGAGGGAAGCAGGCACAGATAATCCCAGAGATGCCTGCTCTCCTGACAGGCCACCTGTAAAGCCTCGGGGAGCAACCGGTACAAGTCATCGTTATCCTCAGGATTGCGCCGAGAAGTCCCCTCCTCCTCTTTTGGTTCGAAAGGCAATAAGGTCCTTGGCATGATAACCCCTAGGCTCTGGCTTTGGAGTAAGGTATCACTTTGATGCCCAAGCCAGGCTCAACGTCAAAGGAGACGATATTACCTGTGGTCAACTCAGCGCCGCGTACCTTGGCCACCTCCAGGATCTTTATCATCTTGCTTCCCATCGTCTCAATCCGCAATCTCAAGTGGCTGTCACACATTGAACCCAGCCTGACCATGACGTTCTCATCAAAGGCATAGCTATGCGCAACGCAAAGGATGCTCATCCCCTGGCCGCAAAGCACCTTGCAATCTTCGAAGAATGTGAGCACCTCCTCGATAGAAGCATGAGTCACAAAGTAGGTCACGGAATCGATCACGGCCAGATCGATTCCCTTATCGGCAGAGGCCTTGATCAGAGGCATTAGGCCTGCATTCAGATCTCGTCTTGCCTTCTTCACATCCAGGGGATATATTCGCAGCCGGGAAAGCAGCAAATAGTCCAGAATATCCAGGTTCAGGCTTTGCATTTGGGTTACCAGGCTTTTCACCGTGTTCTCAGTGGTGAAAACCATGGCGTTTAAGCCGTTCCTCAGTGAGCCCCAGACCATCTGCTGGGTAAGCACGGACTTACCCGAAGAGGGATACCCCTCAATAAGGCTGAGAGACTTCAGAGGTATTCCTCCGCCTATCTTCTTGTCCAGCTCATCGTTCCCCGTAGAGATTACTCGGCTGCGTTTATCTTCAAGCGTATCCACTGCCATCCTCCTAACCTGTGAATTGCGCCGAGGCTGCCACACCGTTGTCGCTGGATACAATTACCCAGTTGGTGGTACCCGCCCCCGGCTGTGGGGATAATCTCAACTTGATCAGCATTACCTCACCCGGATTCAGAATCCCCGGCTCGAAAACCTCCTGCTGACCAAGACTATCGTCTGAGTATATGGTGTCGACAGTCCACTCTTGATTCCCTGGATTTTTGTTTTCCGTATACGAAAGCTCGCTAATCTGGTATCCTCCCGAAGCATCGTAGTGATGCACTATGACATCCCACTTAGAAAAGCGGGCGAGATGCACCTCGCCACTGTTACGAACCCATACCTCAACAAACGCCCCTTGCCTCTGAACATCAATCACCTCGATATCAGTCCTCGACACCTCCTCTGTGGCGTCGGCCATCAGCTTCCAAGCCTGTGCACCGGAGTCCAGTGAGCTGAAGGAGACCTGTGCCCAGGTTAGAACCGCCACCAGCATCAGGGCTATGACAAACAGGGTTACAATTGCGTTGCTCATCGGCGTTACATACTGAAGTAGGAGTCATCGGATACCCCGTTGGGGGTGAGCACCTTGACACGATACTCTCCAGAAGTCAGAGGGCTTTCATAGCTAATTTCGATTCTCAGAGTGGTCGCAGTAGTCCATTCGGTCCCATTCTCTATCACATAATCCCATTGCGGGAATCCACCTGCAGCGTAAACCGCATGAGGGATCCAGGCCCAAACCATCTGATCATCAGCAAGGAAAATGTCGTTACGCTCCACGTCAACCACGGATTCGGCACCGATGTTCTTCACCCATATAAACACGTCGAAATAGCCATTGGCATTGGTATCCTGCCAAGCACCACCACTGTCCAACTCGCCTGAGGCATGGATGATCTCCACCTGGCTTCTCATGCGTTCGTTTATCCGCGCTGACGCGCTGCTCATCGCCCCGCTGGAGCTGGTAATGGCCGGATACACGGCGTTGATCACCAGTGTTACACTGACCACCGCTGCGACCACCAGCAAGACCGTGGCGAGGACCTTATCCATGGCTGTCCTTCCCGTTGCCTTGCCCCTTATCGAGAAGCATCGAAAAAACAACGGATTCAAGCGTACCGCTCCGACAGCGCAGCAGACTATCGAGCTCAATCAGGAGCTGTACGCTCACAGCCGCTGGCACAAAATCAGCCGCGGGGGTATCCTCAGCCTGGCTATCTCCGCCGCAGAGCTCCGCCAGCAGCAGCATAGTATCTTTGAGACGCGGCGGCAGATTGCCGGTTATATCATAGATCTCCACCAGCTTGCCGATCTGTTCCTTGCCCACAGCGGGTATAGCCCGGGAGAGCCATTGCGCCAACACCGATACAGTCAGCAGGTCCACAACCTGATTTTCACTGGCCTCACTCACAGCGATAGCGCTGACCACTGCAGGTTGCCCACCTCCAGGGCGCACACTAGATTCAGCCCGCTCAGCCAGCCCACCGCCAGTCCCTGCCTCCAGCAATCCTGCCCCCGCTATCCGACCCGGATCATGCGCAGGTTGAGCAGGGCTGCCCGCTGGACTGGGTCCCGGCCCCCCATAGCCACCTATCATGCTTGGCCCAGGCCCACCATAGCTGCTCACAGTAATAGGCCCTGACCCGCCATGAATGTCCGCAGGCCCAGACCTTACCGGGCCACCACTCTCCAAAGGAGGAGAGGCGTAGCCATTGCCGGTGGCCAGAAACTCCTTGATATCTAACAGAACAGCCTTGATCTGGCTCTTGAGTACCTTCCATTCCTCTTCAAGGGCATTGATTCTCTGCTCCATGCTGCCACCCCTGTCTCTTATGACATTAGTGTCGCTGCCGAGGCGACTGCCTCGGCAGCGACACCTACTACTACCTCAGCTTCTCCCCTAGTCAAGATCTCTGTCTAGTTAAGGTCCATTACCGCATCGATCCTGCCGGGAAGTGTTCGCTCCAGAACCAGGACTGCGCCGGTCACGGGCTTCACCGAAATGACGAACGAGTCGTAGATCCCCAGACCAGTCACGGGAGCATCGGCATCCGTGAAGTCCACCGTAATTATGACCTGCTCCTCATTCTCAAGAAGGTTATCGCCGTTGTTGACGCCTACAAACGTGGTTGACCAGGCGACATCGGCAACGTGCTGACTTTCATCGGTGTAGCTGATTACAGTGACGTTATCCGTCGTGCCGTTGCCTCCCCCTGGTGTCAGGTCTATGGCCTGCCCTTTCATGGTGTTGAGCAAGGCGAAAGAGACGGACGTCACGTTGCCGCCTGTGCCATAGGCAAACAGGCTACCCTTGACCGACATAGAAGCCCTGGCCTCCTCCAGCCCTGCATAGACCGCCTCCTGACCCTTCTGAGACGAGAATATCCCTGCCGACAACACCGTGTAGGCAAAGACCGAAGCCACAACCACAAACGCAATCAGGATGATCGCCGTCTCCAGTCCCGTGATGCCCCTCTCATCTCTGCGCAGGGTCCTGTACAATCCTTTAAGCATCTTTATCCCTCCTTTTCCTTTTCTTGGTTACGGCATTGCCGTTAGTGCAGAATCATGACCGAGTCTAGAACAGCAGGAGTTGTCCGCTCGATAACGAGCACACTGCCAACAGGCGGCTTGACCTCTAGGGTGAAGGTGTGATAGGTATCAATGGTCTCGCCAGCCCCTGTCATGTCCACCGTGATCTCGAACATCTCCCCTGCCTCCAGCAAATCGTCATCGTCTCCGTACCCCTGGAAGGCCTTGGTCCAATCCAGTTGCTCAACACGCGCGGTGGAGCTAGAGTAAGAGATGACAGTGACGTTGTTGCCAGTGGTATCCGTGAGGTCAATCGCCTCACCATCCAAGGCATTGCTCACAGAGAATATGATCTCCGTGATTGCGGTCGAGTTAGCCTTGGCTACCACGTCGCCCGTCAACTCCAACGTCGATCTCGCCTGCTCCAACCCGGTGTAGACCGCCTCCTGTCCCTTTTGAGACGAGAATATCCCCGCGGACAGCACCGTGTACGCAAAGACCGAGGCCACGACCACGAACGCAATCAGGATGATCGCCGTCTCCAGGCCCGTGATGCCTCTCTCGTCCCGCCGCATCTTCCTAGCTAGTTTCTTCAACATCCTTATCCCTCCTTTTCAGTTTCGTGCCACTTGATACGCTTTGACAGTCTGCAAGTGGCAAAGCAGACCGCCTCAACTCCTCATTTAGTCTTTGCACATCACCGTCACCTCCCCTTGTCCTTTGCCTTCTGCGTTCGCGTCATAGAGAAAGGCCAAGACATCTTGTTCACGATATCTCCAGTCGCCACGACCTCCTACCTTGTAGGCCGTGATCTTACCGCTTCGACTCCAGCGCCTTACCGAGCTGACATGTACCCTCAAGTATTCGGCAACTTCATCACATGTCATGATCTCTTTTGCGACTCCGCTTTCTGTTTTGTTTCTCCTGTTTGTTGTCTTACTCACTGTACCGCCCCTTTCCCTCTGTTCATCCGCTCTCCTTCGAAGAGCCAAAGTGGCTATTCAGTGCGAATTCGCTATTTTTGCGAGCAATGTGATACATACTGGCGCAATCATAGCCACTGTGCACCATAGCCACAATCGCACAACAGTACCAGGTCGAGTAGGTAAATAGTCCTACCCTTCTAAACAGTCCCATACTGGCAAATAGTCATGCACTTGAATACAGTACGTCTCCCGGGGATTCCTCGGATGGCATTTGATGAAAGACTGCGTTCACGATATAATAAGATAGTAGATATGGCTGCACGCTTGCAGGGGAACTGCCAAGATATTCCAGTCCTTAGGCAATCCCTGCCCTGACCTAGGAGAGTATCCGAAAGCTCAGCAAAACAGGGATAGCCTAGAGCAGTGTAGGGTGGGTGAAATGAAATGGAACCCACCTTCCCGGATGGAGATAGCAACGCTGGGTTTCGCTGCGCTGCATCCACCCTACCGCTAGTACCCGTTGGAGCGGATGCTCCAATCTACCCATAATTCTCAGGCAGGCTCCTAGCCAACAAGCACTATGAAAGGCCACAGGCAGAGTTTGATCGAGTCACCAGGTGACAGCGCTATCCAAAGCCTACAGCTAAGAGCAGATGGACATCAGGCACACTATCTGATGGCCGGCAGCGGCCCCTCAGTGATCCTCTTGCATGGCGGCGCCAGCGACTCGAGTGACTGGGTGGAGACCATGCACGCCCTCTCCCATTCCTACAGCCTCTACGCTCCCGATATGCTGGGCTACGGTTTGAGCGAAAGACCCAAGAGCAGCTACTATCTATCGGAATTCATCGAGTTCACTCTGGGATTCCTGCAGGAGCTGGACTCCGACAGTCACATTCTGGTAGGACACTCCCTGGGGGGCAGGGTGTGTTTGGAGATCGCCCTTCGTTATCCTGAGATGGTACACCGCCTGGTTCTCGTGGACACCGTAGGCTTCGGCAGACTGGCCCGGTGGGGAATGTACCTCAGCGCGTTCATGCATTGGTTTCGCAAAGGCCTGAGCCTCGAACAACCCTACCCCAGATTCCTGAAAGCTGCTGGAGAGGACAAGGACTGGAGATGTATAGGGAGATTGCCAGAGCTCAAGGTCCCCACCCTGGTTGTCTGGAACCAGCGTGACCCTTACTATCCATTGGCCGGAGCGCTCAGAGCCAAGGAACTTATACCCAACGTACGTCTGGAGATCTTTCCAGGCTACGGACACGCACCCCACGTACAACGAAGGGGCCACTTCAACAGCCTCCTGCTGGACTTCTTGAGTAACGACTAGCCCTGGAATGATAAGTACTCTATCTGACAACCCCGGCACTTCTTCAGTCTTCCTCTGTGCCCTTATCTCCCCCTATTCCACCAAGCGAAATGGACTTGACCTAGAACTACAACCTCTTGGCCGATCCGAGGAGGAGGTTTATAATTTGGAATCGGAGCGGACGCTCCAATCTACCCATAATTATCAGACAGGCTCTTTGCGCCCCGAGCCAGGAGACGGAGGAGTACCATGAGTGTTATCGTGACAAGCCAGCTTACCAAGGTTTTCCCTGGCGATATCAGGGCAGTTGACGGCGTCGATTTCGAAGTCGCAGAAGGCGAAATCTTCGGCTTCCTGGGGCCCAACGGAGCTGGCAAGACCACTACGATTAAGATGATGAACACTCTCATCAAACCCACGTCAGGAACCGCTGTGGTGACTGGCTTCGACGTCATCAAGAACCCCGCTGAAGTACGCAAGAACATCGGCTATGTAGCACAGGACGTTGGAGTCGACGAGTACGCCACCGGACGCGAGAACCTGACGTTGTATGGCCACTTCTACAGGCTCGATGGCAGGACCATCAAACGGCGGGTGAAAGAGATATTCGAACTGGTCGATCTGGCGGGCTACGAGGACAAAAGAGTCTCCACCTACTCCGGAGGCATGCGCAAGCGACTCGATATCGCTATGGGGCTTATCCACCAGCCCAAGCTGATCTTTCTGGATGAGCCCACAGTAGGGCTCGACCCCCAGACCAGAGTTCACATCTGGGATTATATCCACAACCTGGCCAAAGTCATGGGCGTGACGATATTCCTGACCACGCATTACATGGAGGAGGCCGACCGCCTGGCCGACCGCATCGCCATCATAGACCTGGGCAAGATAATCGCCATGGGCACCCCCGATGAATTGAAGCAGGCCATAGGCGGCGATGTGGTTACACTCACGCCCTGCGAAAGCGGAGACGAGGCATGCCAGGAATTCCTCAGACAGGCTCAGTCAGCGTTGTCCGGCAAGCCATTCGTACTCGGGATGCAGCCAACCGACGACGAACTGGCGGTTTATGTAAACAAAGGTGAGTCAGCAATACCTAACATAATGCGCCTTCTCGCCAACGAGGGCATCGAGGTCGAATCTCTATCTGTTTCCCGACCATCACTGGACGACGTATTCCTGAAATACACGGGACGCACTATCCGCGCTCAGGAGGGCACAGCTACCACCTATGTTCAGATGCAGCGAAAGCGAGATCGGAGATAGCAATGAATCTTTTGAACGATATCCGGTTTCAGATTCTACGCCACCTCAGGACACTGTTCCGTATCCGCGTATGGATATTCATCAACCTCGTCCAGTCCCTAATATGGCTGGTCCTCTTCACACAGGTCTTCGACTCGCTGGGTGCTTCATTCGCTCAGTTGCCTGGGCTGGAGAACGCCAGCTATCTCCAGTTCTTCGCCCCAGGCGTTGTAGTGCTGACAGTGCTTTTCGGCTCGGCATGGGCCGGCATGGGACTGCTGCAAGATATCGATATGGGCGTACTATCCAAAATGCTGGCCACGCCCGTCACTCGGGTCTCAATCATATCAAGCCGTGTCATCGCCTCTATGGTGATGCTCGTTATTCAAGCGCTGATCATCTTCGCAATTGCTGTTGTCATGGGGGTAAACATAGTGACTGGCGTGCCCGGGGTACTATTCGCCATAGTCCTCATCTCTCTTCTCGGTCTGGGATTCGCCGCCTTCTCCAACGGGCTGGCACTCCTTTTCAAGCGACCGGAACCACTCATGGGCGTCATCAACTTCGTTGCTCTCCCCGCAGTGTTCCTGTCGTCAACTATGATGCCCCCTGAACTGCTGCCCGGCTGGCTCGACACAGTGAGGTATTTCAACCCCGTGGACTACGGCGTAGTCGGCGTCCGCGACCTGGTACTGCACGGGTACATATGGTCCGACTTGTGGCGCTCGACACTGGTTTTGGGCGCTTGGGCCACGGCTGGTATAGCCTTCGGCACGCTCATGCTCCGATCGCGAGCCGAGTAGAGCACTTGATCCAGCGCGCCGCATTCGGGATAATCACAGACAAGGCTTGTGCGTGCCGTCGAGGAGATCGAGGTACATACAACATAATATCGTCGAACCTGCCCTTCGCGAAAGCCCGTAATTCAGGAGAGGACAGTCCCGTCAAACAGGAGGGGATGCGCTGATATGTCATCAATCACCCTGCTCAAAGCACTGACTAAGGCTGGAATAGGCTCTCGGCGGTGGCTGGCTGACGCCATACGCGAAGGCAGAGTGGAAGTGAACGGGAAAGTGGTGACCGACTTCCGCTTCCTGCTGGATATGGAAACAGATCACATCTCGATAGACAAGAAGCCCATAGAGCTCAGGCCAGTGCCCACAGTGTATCTCTTGCTCAACAAGCCAATAGGCGTCCTGTCTACTACCAGCGATGAGAGAGG
>QIGA01000267.1 GCA_003229915.1 Chloroflexota bacterium | reverse complement strand
CTTAACCGAAAACCAGGGCCAGCAACTGCTGCAATATCCCAGCGGTAATCCCCGTAATACTGTGCCCTCCGTAACGATAATAACCACAGGGATGAAGCTCACCTTCAGAATCCGGAGTCTGAGGACTGAAGCAAGCTGGATCCAAGAGTGATGCCACTGGCGCCTCGATCAACTCCTCAACCTCCTTTCGATTCACCCTGAAATCGTAGGGATAGGGGATAGCGCCGACGAAAGGCGTAACGGCAAAATTGCTGGTGAAGGTTGCCTGGTCATCCAACTTGCCGAGTATCTCAACGTCTTCAGCACGAATTCCGATCTCCTCAAAAGCCTCTCGGAGCGCGGTGGCCCTCAGATCGCCGTCTACCTCATCGTAGGCTCCACCCGGAAAGGATATCTGTCCCTTATGATGCTCCACATCCTCGCTTCTCTTGGTAAGAACGATGTAATACTCTCCCCCCTTTTCGTAGACGGGAACGAGCACAGCCGAAGGCCTTAGCCCCTCTCTGATGATTACTTCTCTTTGTCCCTGGGACAGGATCTCCTTGATTCTTTGTCGCCAGGGTGCCCCTTTGGTCAACACACGCACCAGCCTAATTGTTTTCTGGGAAATGAAACTTTTGCCAAAGTCCGTCTATACTCTTTCTGAGCGAATCGAGATCGGAATTGTTTTCGATCACCACGTCGGCATACTTCGATCTCTGGGCTACTGGCATTTGAGCTCCGATTCGAGCCTTCGCCTGCTCCTCGGTAAACCCTTTTTGAGTACGGAGGCGATCGATCACCTCGGAGTCCGAGGCTACCACAACCCAAACCTGGGCCACAAGATCAGTCCAGTTGGCCTCGATTAGCAGTGCGGCCTCCAAAATCACAACCTCAACACCTTGACCACGCAAGGCCTCAATCCTTTGTTCCACCGTCCGATGCATTAGGGGGTGCATTATGCTGTTCAGCCGCTCAAGGGCCTCGGGATTATGAAACACGATGTCAGCGAGCTTACTCCGATCGATCTCTTTGTTCTCGCCCAAGATGCCACTCCCAAAAGCAGCTACCACCTCACGCCAGGCATCACTGCTGGGGCGGAAGGTCTCATGCCCTATCTTGTCGGCATCAATCACCACCGCTCCCAGCTCCACCAGTATCTCTGATACAGCGCTCTTACCGCTAGCAATACCACCTGTGAGACCGATTACTATCAACTGACACTCCCCGAATTGAATAGTGCTCTATCTCAACAAAAAGCCCAAGCCTGCGCGGCTTGGGCCACCTCAATACCCTTCCTTCCTCTCCACCTTCTACTAGTGCTGGAAGGATTCTCACTCCTCAGAAAACAAACTGGCGAAGTCTCCGTCAAACTCCTTCAAGAAACTGTGTATTGCCTGAACATCATCCACCCCCACCGCTTCCTTCTTACTGAATCGATCATATTCGGCTTCGGTAAGGTCGGTGATAATATCAGTGATATTACCTTCCTGGACAACGGCGGCTATCAATCCCTGAGTTCCACAGGAACCGCAGTAGACACTGAGAACCCATAGACCATCTTCCTGGTCAAGAATCTTGATGTTTGCCGCGTCGTATTTCTGACCACAAACACCACAATTAACCTTGGCAAACAATCGCTTCAGGAATGCCTCGCGCATCGCCCATCACCTCCCTCGAGCAGCCACCATAACGTCTCAGAATCTAAGCCTCCGGTTTACCCTTGTCGAAGTCCGAGAGGTCGAGGCTCTCTATGAAATCGCGGAATGCGGACATCCTCTCCAGCTCCTCGGGGGGAATCTCCCGCGCCGGAGCTGGCTTGCCAGTCTCTGGGTCAATGATTATCCCCGCCTTGTCGAGGACAGTCTCTTCAGCGAAGATAGGAGGTTTCTTGCGAACTGTCACTGGTGTTGTGTCACCATGTCTCAAGCGCTGCTCAACAATATGAGCAGCGTGCTGGTCTGCCTCTTCCTCCGTATCGCACTCCCCCACTACCCGCCCGTCTGAATCAACTACAGCGGGTTTTCCGCGTACAGCTAGCGCTATCGCATCGCTGGGGCGTGCGTCGATTTCCACTTCCTTACCATCGACCGCCAGGATGATCTTGGCGAAGAAGGTATCGTCTCGGAGATCACAAACGATGATCTTGCAGACAATAGCACCAAGGGCCCTAATAACGTTGCCCAAAAGGTCATGGGTCAAGGGACGGGGCACCTGGTATTCTTGAAGCTTGACGGCTATAGCATCAGCCTCCGCAGGCCCAATCCAGATAGGCAGATAGCGTTCAGCTTCTTTCTCCTTGAGAATAACAACACGCTGATGATTGAGCATACTTACACGTATGCTTTCTATCGTCATCTCGAGCATACCACGCCCCCACGCGCCCATATTCTAACTTATGTTGAACCTCAGTGTCAAGCTAACACGTTGACAAAATCGAGGCTTTGGACTATATTTTGGATGATACGTTAAGGGCGGTTAGCTCAGGGGTTAGAGCGCTGCGTTGACATCGCAGAGGTCACTGGTTCAAATCCAGTATCGCCCATTGTTTTGGAATGAACTTGTATCAATCTCGGTTGAACATAGTAGTGTAGAACCATTGAAGCCTCTCGTTCTATACGGGCGGGAGGTTCCGTTTTCAGATTGAGCGTGAGGGTTTGCGTTGACAGCCAAGAATACGAATGACGCTAAAAAAGTAGAACGCCTTGAGGTCGTGCGCCACTCGGCTGCTCACATCATGGCTGAGGCGGTATCCTC
Organism: Chloroflexota bacterium; assembly: GCA_003229915.1. Taxonomy (GTDB): domain Bacteria; phylum Chloroflexota; class Dehalococcoidia; order SZUA-161; family SZUA-161; genus SZUA-161. The sequence goes on along the minus strand of QIGA01000267.1, from coordinate 21,573 downwards.
ACTGTTCCCTCAGGTTGAACTGGGCATAGGCCCCGCCACCTCCGAGGGCTTCTACTACGATTTCGACCTGCCACGATCACTCACACCAGAAGACCTTAGTGTCATCGAGACCAAAATGCGCGAAATCATAGCTTCGGATTCCCCCTTTCTCCATGAAGAGACGAACAAAGATACCGCCCGCGAGATATTCAGCTCACAGCCCTATAAACTTGAGTTGATCGATGAACTGGATGATGAGACAGCGACTGTCTACCGCCAGGGTTCATTCGTCGACTTGTGCCGGGGTCCTCACGTAGCGTCCACGGGAGAGGTAAAAGCCTTCAAACTGCTGAGCATAGCCGGCGCCTACTGGAGGGGAAATGAACTCCGCCCAATGCTGCAACGGATCTACGGCACCGCTTTCGAGACCAAGGATGAGTTGGAAAGCTCCCTGAAGAGGCTGGAGGAGGCAGCGAAGCGCGACCATAGAAAGCTGGGCAAAGCGCTTGACCTGTTCAGCATCCACGAAGAGGCAGGAGCAGGGCTGGTCTACTGGCACCCAAAAGGAGCCACCATCCGCAGCATAATCGAGGACTTCTGGAGAAGCGAACACTCCAAGCGTGGTTATGACATCGTGTACATACCCCACATCGCCAAGATCGACCTTTGGAAGAGCAGCGGACATTGGGAATTCTACCAGGACAGCATGTACCCGCCCATAGACATCGAAGGACAAAGCTACCTGGTGAAGCCCATGAATTGCCCGGGGCACATCCTTATCTACAAGACCCAGCTCCGTAGCTATCGGCAACTGCCGTTGCGCTGGGCGGAGCTGGGCACTGTTTACCGCTGGGAGAGATCGGGTGTTCTCCATGGCCTGACCCGAGTACGGGGCTTCACCCAGGACGATGCCCATATCTTCTGCCACCCTGACCAACTGGAGGACGAGGTGGTCGGAGTAGTGGAATTCGCCTGCTTCATGCTCCAGAGCTTCGGCTTCAACGACTATGAGGTCATGCTGTCCACACGCCCTGAGAAATATGCAGGCACCATTGAGGTCTGGGATCAGGCAACGGAAACCTTGCAGAGATCCCTTGAGCGCCTTCAAATAGACTACGTCATTGACCCTGGAGAGGGTGTGTTCTACGGCCCTAAAATCGACATATCCCTCGAGGATTCCCTGGGACGAACATGGCAGGGGCCAACTATCCAGGTGGATTTTAACCTCCCCGAGCGGTTCGACGTCAACTACATCGGGGATGACGGACTTGAGCACCGGGTGGTCATGATACACCGCACGGTGCTCGGCAGCATGGAACGCTTCCTGGGCTGTCTCATAGAGCACTACGGGGGCGCATTCCCAATATGGCTCGCTCCGGTGCAGGCGGCGGTAATCCCCATAACCGACGCGAATCTGGACTATGCCCGTGAAGTTGCGCTCCAACTCAGGAGTGAAGGGATCAGGGTTGAGGTAGACGAACGCAGCGAGCGGATGAACCTGAAGATACGCGACGCCCAACTGCAGAAGGTTCCGTACATGTTAATCATCGGCAACGAGGAGATGAACAACTCCACAGTATCGGTCCGGCTTCGTAACGGCCAGAACATAAGGGGGGTGTCCGTCCCCGAGTTCAAGTCCATGGTAAAGTCAGCAGTGGATGCAAAGGAGACCGTTTGATTTCTTTCGTAGATTGTGTTATAAGGAATGCTAGCTTGTTTTTGGGAGGAGTAGTAGTATAGTTAAACACTACACTGCGCGGGAGCGCGTAAGCAAACAGTATCGCATCAACGGAATGATCAGGGCCAGGGAGGTCCGTGTGGTCGGAGAAGCTGGTGAGCAGCTCGGTTTGATGCCTACGATTGAGGCTATCAAACTTGCTCGTGAGAGCGGTACCGATCTCGTAGAGGTGGCGCCCGCCGCTGAACCGCCAGTCTGCCGTTTACTTGACTATGGCAAGTTCAAGTACGAACAACAGAAGAAAGAGAGAGAGGCCCACAAGCGACAAGCGACTGTCTCAGTAAGACAGGTTCGGTTTCGCCCGAAGACGGGCAGGCATGACCTGGAGTTCAAGATGGCGCTGGTGGGCAAGCTCCTCGATAAGGGCAATAAGGTCAAGGTTCTAGTGCTCTTCCGCGGCCGTGAAATCTCCCACCCCCAACTGGGGAAGGAACTGCTAGACAATGTGGCCGACACTCTCGCTGACAAGGCGAGTGTGGAGAGGTCAGCCTCGATAGAGGGACGCTCGATGTCAATGATCCTCTCTCCCACGCCAGCGAAGAAAGTGAAGAAGGAAAAGACAGAAGAGGTTGCAGATGCCTAAGATCAAGACCCATAAAGGGGCTAAGGCCCGTTTCCATATCACCGGCAGTGGCAAGATCAGGCGCGTTAAGATCGGCAAGAGCCACTTGCGCCGCAAGAAGCCCAAACGGGTGAGACGGCTGTATGATGAGACCCTACCTCTCCACCCTACAGCAAGGCAGCGGATAAGAAGGATGCTGCCGGGGATCTGAGGACAATGGGCCCAGTCCCAACATTTTAGCGCAGGAGGATTCCCTTGCCCCGTGTAAAAGGTGGCGTAACAACCCACCACCGCCACAAGAAGGTACTGAAGCTGACAAAGGGTCACAGAGCCACCAAGCGCTCACTTTACCGACGAGCCCATGAGTCTATGCTGAAGTCACTGTCGTACGCCTACCGCCACCGCCGAGAGCGCAAAGGAGACATGCGCCGACTATGGATAGCCCGAATCAACGCGGCAACAAGGCTTGAAGGGCTTTCCTACAGCAGGTTTATTGAGGGACTGTGTAAAGCTGGGGTAGTTTTGGATCGAAAGATACTCGCCGAGATAGCGGTAACTGACCCTGCTGCCTTCGCCCGGTTGGTAGCAGTAGCCAAGGAGAATGTTCAGCAAGTAAATGAAAGCCAAGCTTGAAGAGCTCCGCGCAAAAGCGATCAATGAGCTCGATAGCATCGATAGCCCCAGCGACCTCGAGGCTTGGCGCATTCGCTATCTGGGCAGAAAAAGCGCCCTGACCGAAATCTTACGTAGATTGGCGAATCTGTCCCTCGAGGAGAAACGAGCAACAGGGGCAGCCGCCAATGAGCTCAGGGCCTTCCTGGAAAAGGCGCTGGCACTCAAGAAAGAGGCAGTCAGCGAGTCGGAGATAGCGCGATCTATCGAGCGGGGGCGGCTCGACGTAACCCTGCCCGGTTATCCCCCCACCCTAGGTCGATTGCACCCCACAACTCAGATGCTGCGCCAGATCTGCGACATCTTCACGACTATGGGTTTCGGGGTGGTTGAGGGGCCGGACGTAGAGTGGGATTACTACAACTTCGAGGCGCTCAACATCCCGCAGGATCATCCCGCCCGTGATATGTGGGACACTTTGTGGATGGACTCCGAGACGGCAGATGGTCAGCGGCCGATGCTGCTCCGGACCCATACCTCCCCGATGCAAATTCGCGTTATGGAGTCCCGACGCCCCCCAGTACGGGTGATAGTCCCCGGCAAAGTCTATCGGTACGAAGCTACCGATGCTACTCACGAGTCCATGTTCTACCAGATCGAAGGGTTCGCTGTGGACAGGAATATCACGCTCGCTGACCTCAAGGGCACCCTTTTCGAGTTCGCCAAGCGCCTGTTCGGCGAAGAGAGGACGGTGCGATTCAGATGCGACTATTTCCCCTTTGTTGAGCCCGGTGTTGAGATGGCCATCGACTGCTTCCTGTGCAATGGCGGCGGTTGTCAGCTCTGCTCAGGTAGCGGCTGGATAGAGATACTGGGCGCGGGCATGGTTCATCCCGAGGTCCTGCGCAGGGTGAACTATGACCCTGAGGTCTATACCGGCTTCGCATTCGGCCTGGGGGTGGAGCGTATGCTTATGCTCAAGCACGGCATCGATGACATCCGCCTCTTTTACTCGAACGACCTGAGATTTCTGCGGCAGTTTTAGTTATGAAAGTCTCCCTCAATTGGCTTCAGCATTATGTCAACCTATCTCTGCCCGCCCCAGAGCTGTCTGAGAAGCTGACCATGTCGGGAACGGAGGTCGACAAGGTAGAGATTGTGGGCGCTGGTTGGGAGGGTATTTCCGTGGGTCAAGTGGTAGCCCTGGAGAAGCACCCCAACGCCGACCGCCTCCTGCTTGCGACCATCGATCTGGGAGAGGAAAGCACAACAGTCGTCACCGGCGCTCCCAATCTCGAGGAAGGCCAGAAGGTCCCCTTCGCCCGAGTGGACGCCCAGCTCATCGACGGGCATACTGGCAAGCTGGAAAAACTGAAACCCGCTAAGATTCGCGGCGTAAGATCGGAGGGTATGGTCTGCTCAGAGAAGGAGTTAGGTATCTCCGACCATCACGAGGGGATTATGGTTCTCCCCCCTGAAGCCCCTGTGGGAACGCCCCTCGACCAATATCTGGGTGACACTATCCTTGACCTCTCAACAACCCCCAATCGTCCCGACTGCCTATCGGTGATCGGCATCGCCCGGGAGGTGGCGGCGCTGACTGGCCAGGACACTCATATACCCGACATAAGCTATGAGGAGCCAGAGTCATTAGTCGAGGAGTGGGTTTCGGTTGAGATCGCCGACCCGGACCTCTGCCCCAGATACTGCGCCAGCCTGATAACCAACGTCACAATAGGCCCATCACCACAGTGGATGCAGCAGCGGCTCCTCGCCAGTGGCATGCGCCCCATAAGCAACATCGTGGACATCACCAACTACGTAATGCTGGAGTATGGACAGCCTCTCCATGCATTCGACTACGAGCAGATCAAAGGTAAGAAAGTGATCGTGCGCCAGGCGAAGGCTGGCGAGTCCCTGTTCACCATCGATGGAATAAAGAGAGGCCTGAACCAAGATATGCTTATCATCGCCGATGAGAAAGACCCTATTGCCCTCGCTGGCGTGATGGGAGGCGCCGATAGCGAGGTGATCGATACAACAACCTCGATCCTTTTGGAGTCAGCGAACTTCAACGGTCCAAGCATCAGGCGCACCTCTGCGAAACTGAACCTGCGCAGTGAGGCTTCATCCCGCTTTGAAAAGAGTATCAGCCCTGACCTCGCGCCGATAGCATTGCGCCGCGCAACCCAGCTCCTGACAGAGCTGGCAGGAGGCAAGGCAGCTAAAGGCATAGTCGATGTCTACCCGGGGAAGAGAGAGAAGAAGCCGATCCTGCTTCCCCAAGAACGTATTAGTCGGGTTTTGGGCCTGGAGTTTGAGACAGGGCGCGTCCAGGAGGTGCTGGCGTCTCTGGGATTCAGCAGCGAGTTGGCGGGGGCCGCCGGCGACCTCTCGGTAGCAGTCCCCTACTGGCGGACCGATATCCAGTTGGCCGATGATATTATCGAGGAGATAGCGCGCATCATTGGCTATGATGAGATCCCCACCACAATGCTACGCGGCGAGGTTCCCGAGCACATGCCAGCGCCTCTGCTTACGCTGAAGGATTTTGCTCGCGACATCCTCGTCGGATGCGGTATGCAGGAGGTGATTACCTACTCTCTGACCAGCCAGGCGATGCTGGACAAGATAGACCCACAGCGTAAGGTCGGCGCCGCTCTAAAAGTAGCCAACCCAATGAGCCTGGAGCAGGAATACCTGCGCACCAGCCTCAGCGGCAGTCTGCTGGCCTCCTTCTCTGCAAACGAGAGACATGAACAGAACAGCATCAGGTTGTTCGAGGTGGGCAGGGTATACTCTCCCAGGGAGAATGACCTTCCTGACGAAAAAGAGATGCTGGCCGGTGTTCTGGGTGGCCTTCGGTTCGATCGCTCATGGCTTTCGGGAGAGGATAAGCTCGGTTTCTTCGACGCCAAAGGCATCCTGGAGACACTCTTCAGCCGACTTCGGGTCGAAGTGAGCTTCGTGCCAGCCGAAGACCCGAACCTGATCCCGGGGAGAACAGCAGCAGTAGCCGCGGCAGGGCAAAAGTTAGGGGTTTTGGGAGAGGTTCATCCCAGAACGGCTGCGCTCTTCGATATCTCTTCCCAGCCGGTCATCTTCTTCGAGGTTGACCTGGTGAAGCTGCTGCCTCTCACTGAGGGGGTGCTTCGATATCAACCCATTCCCCGCTACCCTGAAATCGCCCGCGACCTCGCACTGGTAGTGGACGCCGATATCGCAGCAAGCAAAGTACAAGGTATCATCCAAAGTTTCCCGCTGGTGAGCCAGGTTACCCTTTTCGATGTATATAGCGGCGACAAGGTGCCCCAAGGCAAGAAATCGCTGGCCTTCTCCATACGCTTCCAATCATTGGAACGTACCCTCACTGATGAAGAGGTCAACCGTACGCAACAGAAGATAATAGAGCGGCTGCAGCAGGAGCTCGGCGCCACCCTGAGAAGCTAGGCTACTCACCCCAAGATTCTTACCACCTGCAAATATCCATATCGTTCAAGTGTAGCGTCGTGACTCCCGTCACGACGCAGACTTCGTTGCCACAGGTGTGGCAACGCTACCATTACAGCATAGGCCAAACTTCGTTCCCCCCATCCACCTTCCCTGAATTCTGAGAGCTAGTTGCCTGTTCAGACTTATGTTAGAATGAACCAGCACGTAGCTGGGTTTCTTGAAGGACTGACCTGAAGCAATGGAGATAATACCAGCCATAGACCTCAGAAACGGGAAGTGTGTTCGCCTTTACCAGGGCGATTATGAGAAGGAGACGGTTTTCTCCGATGATCCTGTATCGATAGCCCTGCGCTGGCAGTCCGAGGGGGCCAGGCGGCTGCACCTGGTGGACCTTGATGGCGCAGCCAAGGGCGAGCTGCGCAATCTCGACGCCATTGAGAAGATAGTGACTGCGGTAGATATCCCCGTTCAGGTAGGCGGCGGCGTGCGAAGCCTGGAGACCATAGAACACCTGCTGAATCTGGGAGTCGGTAGAGCTATTCTGGGCACGGTGGCAGTTGAGAACCCTGAGTTGGTTGACAAAGCATGTCGTAGGTACGGTGAGCAGATCATCATCGGCATAGATGCCCGCGACGGCTGGGTGGCCACCCGCGGCTGGCTTCAGCAGTCAAGCACCACAGCCGGCGAGCTGGCTGCCAGGATGATCGGCCTCGGCGCGAGACGTTTTATATACACCGACATCGGCCGTGACGGCACGCTCACCAGCCCTAACTTCGAAGCGGTTGCCGAGCTGCTCTCGCAGGTAAGCATCCCCGTTATCGCTGCCGGGGGGATAAGCTCAGTAGAGCATCTGACCAGGCTCGCCAAACTGGGAGTAGAAGGAGCTATCGTGGGACGCGCGATTTACACCGGTGATGTGAAGTTGACAGAGGCCATAAGGAGTGTCTAGCCGCACCTCCTGTCACTCCCGCGCAAGCAGGAGTCCAGAGAATCACACAAAGCAAAGAGGAAAGTTGAACTGATGGAGGTTTGTTGAGAGAAAATGAAATTCGACGAAAAGGGTTTGCTCCCGGCCATAGCCCAGGACGCACAAACTGGCGAAGTGCTCATGCTGGCCTACATGAATAAGGAGTCCCTGGAGAAGACACTCTCCACAGGTCAGGCGTGGTTCTACAGCCGAAGCCGTCAGGAGCTGTGGCACAAAGGGGCGACCTCGGGCAACTACCTGAACGTGAAGAGGGTCCTCATCGATTGCGATGAGGATACCGTACTGCTACAGGTGGAGGCCCTCGGCCCCGCCTGCCATACCGGTAACAGAAGCTGTTTCTTCCGCGAGCTCAGCGGGGGAGCCGGCATCATCAGCGAGGACTCGCTTCAGCGCTGAGATGGCAACCTCAAGCTGGCTGTCGTCCGGTTCGCGCGTGGTCATCGCCTGGAGAGCGAGTCCAGGGATGAGGATGATCTTCACCAGCCTGCTCTTCATGTGATCGGCACTGAACTTTATGAATTCGTAGCTGACTGCACCGACCACAGGGAGAATAGCAAGCCGCTCCAGAAAGCGTATCCACATAGGTGGCCGCCCCAAAAAGGCATGAGCGAGGATGGCGACTACCAACACAATGAGAATAAAGCCTGTCCCACAACGCGTGTGGGCGGTTCCATACGGACGAATCCTATCCACCTCCAGGTCTTCCCCAGCCTCGTAGGCATTGATTGTCTTGTGCTCGGCCCCATGATAGGCCCACACGCGGCGAATATCGGGCATCAGGTCAAGCACCTTGAGGTAGATGAGAAAGACAACGAGACGAATAATCCCATCGACAATATTGCTTACCATGGAGGTAATATAGGGATCGATATAGTGGACGATCAATAGAGGCAAGGCCACAAACAACCCTAGAGCCAGCGCAAACCCCAAAATGACAATGCCCCAAAGCATTGCCGTGCTGATCGTTTGCTCCTCCTCCTCAAGCGACACGGATGCTGAGTAGAAGAGAGCGCGCACCCCCAGTACAAGTGTCTCCAGCAAGACTATAGGCCCGCGTAGAAGGGGAATATCTCGAATCCGTCCTGCGAACAGTGTCGCCAGAGGATCACGACGAAGAGCGATCTCGCCGTTGGGACGGCGAACGGCGACCGCTGTGCTATTGCGACCGCGCATCATAACGCCTTCAATGACGGCCTGGCCGCCATAGTGGAATCTCTTACCCAATGCCCCACCTAAACGAAAGGGGCGAGAGTCCCTCGCCCCGGCTGATTTCTGGCATTCGCTCTATCTATCCCTTGATCTTGTATCTACGCCTGAAGCGCTCCACCTGCCCCTGGGTATCCACAATCCTGCGCTCGCCTCCGCTGAAGAAGGGATGGCACTGGCTGCAGAGCTCGACCTTCAGCACAGGCCTGGTAGAGCAAGTTTCAAAGCTACTGCCGCAGGCACAAGTTACCGTAGCGTGCTCATACTTCGGGTGAATATCCTTCTTCATCAGGCTTTCTTCTCCCCGCGGGTGTATACGCTCACCTTCCTCCTGTTCTTTGAGGCCGGCTCATACTTGACAACTCCATCCACAAGCGCAAATAGCGTATAGTCCCGCCCCAGACCTACGTTGTTCCCCTGGTGAATGCGCGTACCCCGCTGCCTCACCAATATCGTGCCCGCGCAGACGATCTGGCCATCGTAGCGCTTGACTCCCAGCCGTTTGGATATGCTGTCACGCCCTAAGCGTGTGCTGCCGCCGCCTTTCTTATGTGCCATTTGCTATTTCCCCTTCCGTTTGCCAATGACTATCTCTTTGATAGCCAGCCTGGTGTACGGCTGGCGATGGCCTTTCTTGACCCGGTACCTGACCTTTGGTTTATACTTGAACACAATAATCTTGTCTTTTTTGCCCTGTTCAACCACATCAGCGATAACCTTGGCTCCATCTACAGTCGGACTGCCCACAGTGACCTTATCCCCGTCAGCGACAAGGTAAACCCTGTCCAACTCGACTGTGTCCCCCTCAACGATAAGCTTATCCACATCGATCATCTGCCCAGGGGAGACCTTGTACTGCTTGCCTCCGCTTTCAACTACTGCGTAAATTGCAAACCTCCAACATCAACTTCCCGTGAAATTCTACCAACTCCAACTCCCCCTGTCAAGCTAAACCTGCTCCCCCGAAATAGCGATTGGCTTTAAGAATCAGAGCTTTGGGTGTCATTGCGAGCGTAGCGAAGCAATCTCAATCTCATCATAAATACATTCAAGATTGCTTCGGCACCGCTTCGACTGACTCAGGGTGCCTCGCAAAGACATTGAGATGTAGCGACTGCCTGGCGTTCTGATCACTATTTTTGGGTGTTCGGAGGGCCCGCGGGGATCGACCCGAGATTCTCACCCATCGCCCGTGCTGAATACCAGTCCCTCGGGGCTGGAATCGACCAGTACCTTGTCCCCTTCCTTGAACTCACCCAGGATTATCTTCTTGGACAGGGGATTCTCCACCTCACGCTGGATGGTCCGCCTCAAGGGACGAGCGCCGAACATGGGATCGAAGCCCTCTTTAGCCAGCCAGGACTTGGCATCCTCAGTTAAGACCACGATTATCTTCCGATCCTCGATTCTCGCCTGCACCTCTTTCATCATGAAGTCAACGATCTCCCTTATCTGCTCCTCCGTAAGAGGCTGAAAGATTATGACCTCATCAATGCGATTGAGGAACTCAGGACGGAAAGCCTGCTTCAGGGCACTCTCGATGGAACTCTGGAGCCGTTTCTGCTCGGTCTTCGACTGCGCCTCGTGGCGAAAGCCAAGGGAACCGCGCTGAAGCTCCTGGCTGCCCAAATTCGAGGTCATGATGACCACAGTATTCTTGAAATCAACAGTCCGGCCATGACCATCGGTCAGCCGGCCGTCTTCCAGTATTTGCAGCAGTATGTTTAACACATCGGGGTGAGCCTTCTCAATCTCGTCGAACAGGATAACCTTGTAGGGGCGGCGACGCACAGCCTCGGTGAGCTGTCCCCCCTCTTCATAGCCAATGTATCCTGGCGGCGCACCGATGAGACGGGACACGGTATGCTTCTCCATGTACTCCGACATATCGAGCCTCACCATCGCCTCTTCCTCATCGAAGAGGAACTCAGCAAGCGTCCGGGCAAGCTCCGTCTTACCAACGCCAGTAGGCCCGAGGAAGATAAAGTTACCGATAGGTCTCTTGGGGTCCTTCAGCCCTGCCCGTGCTCTCCGGATGGCATCGGAAACAGCTTCTATGGCCTCGTCCTGGCCAATCACCCTCCGGTGCAATTCCTCCTCCATATAAGCCAGCTTCCCCATCTCTTCCTCAAGCATGCGGCTTACGGGTATGCCGGTCCACTTGGAGACAAGCTCAGCGATGGTCTCCTCGCCGACCACCTCTTCAACCTTTTTTTCCTTAAGCCACTTATCCCTTGCCTTACTGTACTCCTTTTCCAGGCCAAGACGCTGAGCTTTAAGCGTAGCCGCCCGCTCGAAGTCACCGCGCTGGGAGGCTGCTTCCTCTTCATTAGCTATTTGCTGAAGCCTCTGCTCCAGCTCCTTGACCTCAGCAGGAGCGCTCTCGGCATCGATCCTTATCTTGGATGCAGCTTCGTCTATGAGGTCAATGGCCTTATCTGGGAGATAGCGATCAGAGATATAGCGCTGGCTGAGCTTGGCAGCGGCCACCAGGGCCGCATCTTCGATCTGTATCTTGTGATGGGCTTCATATCGTGGTCTGAGCCCCCTCAGCATCTCGATGGTGTCATCCACGCTGGGCTCGTCCACAAATACAGGTTGAAATCTCCTCTCCAGAGCACGGTCTTTCTCCACATGCTCCCGATACTCGTCGAGCGTGGTAGCGCCAACACACTGAAGCTCACCTCGAGCCAGCGCAGGTTTAAGCATATTGGAGGCATCGATAGACCCCTCAGCAGCGCCAGCCCCAACTACTGTATGAAGCTCATCGATGAAGAGCACGATCTCGCCCTGAGCACGTCGGATTTCGTCCATAACCGCTTTGAGCCGTTCCTCGAATTCTCCACGGAACTTGCTGCCGGCAACCAGGGCGCCCATATCGAGAGCGATAACCCTCCGCCCTTTCAGAGAGTCAGGCACATCGCCAGCTACGATCCTTTGCGCCAGGCCCTCAGCAATGGCCGTCTTGCCCACGCCAACCTCACCGATTATCACCGGGTTGTTCTTGGTGCGACGTGTAAGCACCTGGATTACCCGCCTTATCTCCTCATCACGCCCTATTACCGGGTCCAGCTTCCCTTCTCTGGCGAGCGCCGTCAGATCACGGCTGTATTTCTCCAGTGCGCGATACTTGGATTCTGCCCTGGAGTCAGTGATACGCTGATCTCCCCTGATGTTCTGGAGGGCACCGTATATCTTCTCCTGATCTATGCCGAACTCTTTCAAGATACCGGCCCCCTCGCCTCCCCTCTCCAAAGCGATAGCAATGAGCAAGTGTTCGCTGCCCACAAACTCATCTCTGAACCTTCCGGCCTCGTTTGAGGCGGCACGAAGCAAGCTTTCGATCCGGGGAGTAGGATAAATCTGCCCCACTTCATAGGTTGCCATGGGAGTGCGTTGCAGAGCCTGCATCACCCTCTCTTGCAATGGCTCGATTTCCACACCCACTTCTCTCAGTATCTCAGCAGTGACACCACCCTCTTGCTGGAGCAGCGCCAGAAGTATGTGCTCCACATCCCACTGACTATGGCGAAAGTGCCGAACCAGCTCCTGAGAGGCTGCGAGCACCTCTTGCGCCTGTTCTGTGAATTTAGGTGGCTTCATCATGGCCAAACTCCTTCTGTCAATCAATGGCTAGGTAAGGCGTCTTATCTCCAGCTCCATCACCCGCATCCACCTCTCCATCTCAGCCATGCGCTCGCCCATCCTCATGATAACCTCCACCCCAGCCAGGTTAACCCCAAGGTCGTCTATCAGGGTCTTTATCCTGCGCAGCCTCTCCATGTCTTCCATCGAGTAGAGCCTGCGGTTACCTCTGGACCGAGACGGCTCGATCATGCCTGCGCGCTCGTAGTATCTCAGAGTTTGGGCGTGCACGCCAAGCATCCTCGCTGCCACACTTATCACATAACGAGGATCAGAATCCTCGTATTCCATCATTTGTCACCTCCATAATCGACTCGTGCCTGAAGAAGGTTCAGGCGTGAATAGCCTTTAACTCCTGGAAAAGTTCCTTTTCCCGCTCAGACAACTTAGTGGGCAGGACAATGTTGACCTTCGCCAGGAGATCTCCCTTGCCATTACCGCCAAGCTTAGGCATCCCTTGCCCTGACAGGCGAAATACCTTTCCATTCTGGGTCTCAGGCGGAATCTTGAGAGCGAGCTTTTTCCCGCCGATGGTGGGCACCTGGACCTCGCCGCCAAGAATGGCGTCTAGCAGAGGCACCGGCACCTCCACATGCAGGTCGTCCCCCGTCCTCTGGAAACGTTTGTCAGGCTTGACGGAGATCAGAAGAAAGATATCGCCCGCTGTGCCTCCACCATATCCCGGGCTGCCCTTGCCGGCTATCCTGACCCTGGAACCACCTTTTACGCCAGGCGGAATCCTCACCTCAAGGCGCTTTGGTCGAATTATCCTCCCCACGCCACCGCAGGACGGACAACCATCTCCTTTGCAGCTCGAGCAGGGTTCCTCTGTCTGAGTTTCCAGCACCCTGGCCGCCCCGTGATAAGCCTCCTCCAAAGACACCTCGACGGGATACTCGAAGTCCCGACCTCGCTGCGGGCGGCGCGCTCTCCTGCCCCCGAAACCGCCCAGTATCGAGTCGAAGATGTCACCAAACCCTCCACCACCGATGTCACCGATATCTTCAAAATGGGATGTGGTCCTGGTGCCTCCCCTGGAAAAATCCCGAGAAGGCTGCCGCCCTCCAGTCTGGGCGAACTGGTCAGCGTATTGCCACTTATCGCCAAACTGGTCATATTTCTTGCGCTTCTCCGGGTCAGAGAGCACCTCATGGGCCCCGTTAATCTCCTTAAACTTGGCCTCGGCCGATTTATCGCCGGTGTTAACGTCAGGATGGTATTTTCGGGCCAGCTTGCGATAAGCCTGCTTTATCTCCTTGGCGGTGGCTGTCTTGCCCACCCCTAAAATGTCATAGTAATTCTTCCCCGCCATATCCTGAGCCTCCTGCGCTGCATTATAACTGTTGATAATGATCTTGTCAAGTATAATGCTATCGCATGCCATAATCCAGCTAGATTACTTATAATCTTATTATAACATTTTGTGAACTATTTATTACAATTATCTTGATAACATGGTGTAATATATGGTATATTGACAGCAGAAAAAGACTGCCATCGATGAGGAAAGGAGGTGGCACGATGAACATAATTAGGTGGCAACCCTTCTCTGATATGGTCACTCTGAGGCAGGCGATGGATCGCTTGTTCGAAGACAGCTTCGTCAGGCCATCACGGCTGACGGCCGTGTTCGGCGAGGGATCAGACTTGCCCATAGACATGTATCAAACCGATGACAACGTCGTAGTCAAGGCGAGTGTGCCCGGCGCTAAGCCCGAAGAGGTGGAGGTCACCATAACAGGCGATACGCTGACTATAAAGGGGGAGACCAAGCCCAAACAGATCAAGATCAAGCCCAAGGACGTTATCGAGGGCAAAAAGGCCTAATACAAACCCTTACATTTAGGAAGGGGGCCAATACTTTCCGGGGCACCGTGCTCTGGCACAAGGCTCCATCGCCTTGGGATCACTACGTTTGGCCCCATGACTTACTTTGCCGCACTTGTTCCCCCGCGTTCTTTAGCTTATCCCAGTCTATTCCCAACAGTGCTGCCCACTCTTTATAGTAGTTTGATATCTCGTCCCAAGGAAAATCTTCGTAGGGGCCGTGGTATTTGAGATGCTCGATATGTGGTTTGCCATCCTGGTCGTAGGGTGAGTCTTTGGCATGGTTTATACCATCAAAGTCTACAGGGACGAACCGCTTCCTGCAGCAAGTTTTCAAGTCATAGGCTGGACTTGCGTGAATCCACCTGCCATCAATATATAACTCGGCAAATCCATGAAACGGAAACGTGTTGACTCCGCCTATCATTCTCCGAAAGCTGTCTGACAGAAGATGGTCATGCACGTCAACGAATCCAAGACGGGCAGGGATTCCTACGGCTCGTGCTAATGCGACGAGAAGGACTGATTTCTGCTGACAAAAACCGTTGCCTGCTTCGAGGACTGCGCTTGCCTTGTAGAGCCCAGGGTCGTAGAGTGGGGCGTAAGCGTTGTGTCTTATCTCATCCCTTACAAAATAGTAAAGGGCTACAGCCCTCTCCCTGTCGGTTTGCCGCCCCTTGGTTAACTCTTGAGCCTTGTCTTTAACAGATTTTGTATCACAATCGATAATCTCTGTGCAATTCAAATACCTTTCCATTTCAGACATAGGATGCCTCCTTGTTTGAACCTATTATATCCCAACGAATCCCACCAACCAAGACCTAGTGGTACCACAGCTTTCCTTAATCCTCTCCCACCAGGAGAGGGGAATTACGATGAGCTTGCGGTTAACTTTGAGAATTCACCTGGCAGGTGGGCTTTTTGAACCTGGACTCACGGATTAGGGTTCGCAGTGAGCTTGACTTGGCTGGATGGAGCAACATATAATCTTAACCTGACCTACGTTAGCCATTGTCCGGAGGAAATGAAGTTGACAGTTGAGGAGGGGTGGTCTGGTCTGAGGACAATAGCTCTCCAGACTGTGGGCTGCAAGCTTAATCAGGCAGAGACGGATTCACTGGCTCGGAAGTTCCTCGACGCAGGTTACCAGGTAGTTGCTCCCACCGATGCTGCTGATGTCTACCTGCTTAATACATGCACGGTAACCCACATCGCCGACCACAAGTGCCGCAAGTTGCTGCGGACGGTACACCGACGCAGTCCTCGTTCCCTGATCGTGGCCACTGGCTGCTATGCGGAGCGAGCGCAAGCGGACCTCAGCAACATCGAGGGTGTGGGACTGATCGTTGGCAGCCACGACAAGGAGAGGATTGTAGACATAGTCGGCGACAAAGCTAACGGACATAGAATCCGCAGGCATCGTAGTGGACCACAGAGACCGCCCTTTCGCACCCGTGCCCTGGTTAGAATTCAGGAAGGTTGCAGCCAACCTTGCTCATTTTGCATCGTACCCCGAGTGCGAGGCCCCGAGAGGAGCTGGCCAGAGGAAGAGATTGTCGCCGAGGTCAAGGCCAGGGTGACTGAGGGTAATAAAGAGGTGATCCTGACCGGTACCAGAATCGGGTGCTATGGGCAAGATGGGGGCCTCAATGGATTGATCGCTCGCATCCTCGCGGAATGTGGTATACAACGATTGCGGCTTTCATCGCTCGAGCCTTCTGCCCTTACCCCCGACCTCCTACGACTCTGGGAGGACAGTCGCCTCTGCCCGCACATTCATCTTCCTCTACAGAGCGGCAGTGACTCTGTGCTTGGACGAATGGGCCGCACTTATTCCACCGCCGACTACCAGCGGGCGGTATCGCTGGCCCGAGAGGCTATACCGAACCTGGCCTTGACCACTGACGTCATGGTCGGTTTCCCCGGCGAGAGCGACGGGGAATTCAGCGATAGCTACCACTTCTGCCAGCATATGGGATTCGCCAACCTCCATATATTCCCCTACTCAGCACGACCCGGTACCAGGGCAACACGGCTGGGAAATAGTGTCGAAGACAGAGAGAAAAAGCGACGCATCCATCTCATGCTTGACTTGGCGGATAGGAGCAGCCAGCGCTTTCGAGAACGTTTTCTGGGCCAAAACATGGATGTTTTGTGGGAGAGGCAAAAGGATGGGATGTGGTTTGGGCTCACCGACAACTACCTCAGGGTACTCCTCTCAAGCCATGAGCCGTTAACCAACGAGTTACTAGCGACCGATCTTGTCGCTCTTACAAATGATGGTTTCTGGGGGAAATTGACAGCCCGAAGACTCGATTCTTGAGGGGCAAGGGGGTTATGCCATGGGCAATGTTGAGGTAGTGTACCTGGTGCTGTTTTTTCTGTGCCTGCTACTTTCCGGCTTTTTCTCCAGCTCGGAGGTGGCGTTTGTCTCGCTGCAGAAGCTGCGGCTGAGGCATCTGGCGAACACCGAGGGTGGCGCTGCCAAGCAGGTAGCTGCGATGACAGAGAAGCCCGAGCGGTTGCTAGCTACCATCCTCCTGGGCAACAACCTGGTGAACACCGCTGCCGCCGTCCTGGCTACAGTCATAGTGGCGTCGGTGCTGGCTGAAGGACAAGCGGTACTTGTAGCTACAGCAGGAGTAACCATACTGCTGCTTATCTTCGGCGAGGTCTTCCCCAAGACCGTAGCCACCAGATATGGAGAGCGAATGGCCCTGTTCTATGCCACACCGATGAGGATATTGATATGGGTTCTACTGCCCGTAGCATCGATATTCGTCTGGATAGCCGACAAGCTGGCTCGGATGGTAGGAGCCTACCCGGAACCGCAGACACTGGTAAGCGAGGACGAGATCCGCACTGCCGTCTCCGTGGGGGTGGAGGAGGGAACTTTGGTGGAAGCTGAGGCCGCGATGCTGGAGAGAGTGTTTCGCTTCGGCGACCATCAAGTTGTCGAGGTGATGACCCCCCGCCCGGACATACGCTGGATGGAGAAAGGAACCAAGCTCTCCGAGTTCTTCGACATCTACGCAGAGTATCCCCATTCGCGTTTCCCGGTCTACGAAGATACCATTGACAACGTGGTTGGCATCCTGTGGATTAAAGACGTGCTCATGGCCCAAGCGAAAGGGACTACCCAACAAGACAGCCCCATTGACAAACTGGCGCGGCCAGCGTATTTCGTGCCCGAAAGCAAACTCATCGCTGAACTGTTCGCCGAGCTACAGGAGTCCCGTGGGCAGACAGCCATGGTCGTCGATGAATTCGGCGGCACTGCCGGCCTGGTGACTATGGAGCAATTGCTGGAGGAAATCGTGGGGGAGTTTGGAGACGAGCTAGCCAAGGGAAGGAAAAGCTTCGAGACCATCGGCGAGAACAGCTTCCAGATCGATGGCGGGATGAGGCTCGATGACGCCAACGAGCAGTTGGAGCTTGGTTTGCCGGAAGGCGAGTATGAAACTGTAGCCGGCTTTGTCTTGAGCGTGCTCGGCCACATACCCAAAGAGGGAGAGCAACTGAAACACCACGACTTGAAGATGGTGGTAACTGAAATGAGGGGAGTAAAGATCGAGAAAATCCTGGTAACAAAGGAGTAGAGATGCAGCGCTTGCGCCTGACTTTCAGTAAGGGCGAAGAGATAAAGTACATCTCACACCTGGACATGATGCGCCTTTGGCAACGAGCGCTGCGTAGGGCTGACATACCACTTGCGTATTCCAAAGGATTCAGCCCCCATCCCAGGCTATCGCTCGCAGCACCTTTAGCCATTGGAGTGACCAGTAGCGGAGAGCTTATGGATGTCTTCCTCGAACGTCGGGTCTCGCCGCACTTCTTTCTTATGACTGTAGACAAACAATTGCCTCCAGGCGTGGATATCTCCGAAGTGGTGGAGATGGGTCTAGGGTTGCCCTCGCTCCAATCCCAGGTGCTTTACGCTGAATACAAGGTTTGCGTAGAGACCGACAAAAGGCCAGAGGAAGCGGAGGCTTCACTGCGCTCTTTGCTGGCAAAGGATGTATTACCCTGGCAGCACGCCCGTGATAAGGAGATTCGCAAGTACGATCTCCGCAGCCTGATTGAGAGCATCTGGCTGCTGGACTGTGACTCCCATGAGTGTACTCTGGGAATGCGATTGCGCTGTGACAGCAGAGGTACAGGCAGGCCAGAGCAGGTGACCTCAGCGCTAGGCTTTGCCAGCCCCCCCAAATCCATCCATCGCACCGAACTGATCCTGTCCCAGCAGAGTAAATACGCCCCCAGTCGGTAGACCTACTGAGATGCCAGAGCAAGCATTAAACCCACACAGACAGGAACAGGCGCGAGAGTACACCAAGCTGACGAGGCGCCTCCTTTTGCTCGAATTGGCACTGGGAGCTGTTTTCCTGCTCACCGTGTTGCTCAGCGGGCTCTCAGCGGGGCTGAGAAATGTCCTGGAATTCCCCCAGGAGGCGAGGGTTGCCCTCTACTTCCTGATCCTGATGCTGAGCTACGGCATTATCTCAGCACCGTTCAGCGTTTATCGCGGCTACGTCTTACCCCATCGTTACGGCCTGTCACACCAAAGCTGGAGATCATGGTTGGCTGATCAGGCGAAGGAGCTGATGCTGGGGCTAGCTCTGGGCACGAGCCTGGTGGTAGTCATCTATTTGTTTCTCGAGGCATTCCCTCAGACATGGTGGCTGCTGGCTTTCGCCTTCGTGGCATTGCTGAGTGTGGTCATGACCAAGCTGGCCCCGGTACTGATCCTGCCCCTTTTTTTCAAGCTGGAACCGATCAATAACGCCGAACTACAACAGAGGCTGCTCAGCCTGGCAGAACGTTGCCAGACCAGGGTAAAGGATGTTTTCCAGATAGGTTTCAGCAGCAAAACCTCAACCGGCAATGCCATGCTGATGGGCTGGGGCAACACCAGACGCATAGCCATCAGCGACACCCTGCTCTTGCACTACACCCCGGAGGAGATCGAGGTGATCATGGCTCACGAACTCGGCCATCAACGCCACAGAGACATAGCCAGGCTTATCGTGGCTCAGGCAGCGCTGATGCTTCTAGGATTCTACTTCGTAAACCTGACGCTCAATTGGGCAGTGCCCAGATTGGATTTCAATGGCATCTCCGATGTGGCAGCGTTCCCTCTGCTGGCACTGGTTTTGGCTGCCTTGGTCATCATCCTTGCCCCCCTGGATAACGCCTACAGCCGACGGCTGGAGACAGCCGCAGACAACTACGCCCTCGTCACCACCGACAACCCTGAGGCATTCGCCACCATGCTCACCAAGCTCACCGATCAAAACCTGGCTGAGTCCCGACCCGGCAGATGGGCGGAGATTATGTTCTACGACCATCCACCATATTACAGGCGACTGGAACTGGCTCGAAGCTATCGAAGAGAGGAGCACCGATGAGACTCATCCTGGTCAGGCACGGGGAAACCGACTGGAATAGGCTGCGGCGAATACAGGGGATTAGCGACCTGGAACTGAATGAAACAGGCAGAAGACAGGCGGAAGCCCTGGCTCAAGCACTCAAGAACCAGAGAGTGGAGGCCATTTACACCAGTCCTTTGAAGAGAGCCCGGGATACAGCCCACGCCATAGGCCGTCATCACCCGGTTGAGATAGTAACCCTCTTCGGCCTAAGGGAACTCGACGCTGGAGAGGTGGATGGCCTGACTTACCAGGAGATGGCAACCCAATACGGTGATTTTCTGGACAAATGGATAAGGGATTGCACTTCAATAAGACCTCCCGGGGGTTGCACGCTTCCTGAACTCCAGGATCAGGTCTGGGCAGCCATCGAGGAGATCATTGAGAGGCAACGCCCGAAGGAAACCAGGGGGAAGGCAGCAAGGAAAGGAGTGGTGATCGCGGTCACTCACTTCTTCCCTATACTCTCCATTGTTTGCAAGGCGCTCGGGCTGGACCTCTCAGAATGTAGAAGAATGAGGCTGGATTTGGCCTCGATGTGTACCCTGGACCTCAATCCATCGAGGACGGTGCTCGTATCGCTGAACGATACCTGCCACCTGAGAGAAGGGGGCCAATGAGTCGCCAGCAGCCGCTGCCGAGGAGGGTTCTGCGGTTCATCCGAGAGCATGACCTGATCAGAGCGAATGAGCTCCTGGTAGTGGGAGTCTCCGGGGGGCCCGACTCAGTGTGCCTGCTCCACGTCGTGGCTAGCCTCAGGCGCACCTTGGGCATAAAGCTCCATATCGCCCATCTTAATCACCTGTTGCGAGGTGTTGAATCAGATTCAGACGCCGAGTACGTCTCCCTGGTGGCACGTGAACTGGGGATCCCAGCGACAATCGAGAGGCGTGAGGTGAAAGCCTACCAAAGAGAGCACCGCCTCTCTCCAGAGGAGGCAGCCCGCGAGGTGAGATACGCATTCTTCGCCGATGTCGCCCGCTCTCTCGGCACGGATACTGTAGCGGTGGGACATACCGCCGATGACCAGATAGAGACCATTTTGATGCACCTGGTACGCGGAACCGGACTCGCCGGGCTTCGCGGCATGCAGCCGCTCAATATCCGGCGTTCGCCAGACGGTACAGAGCTGAGGATAGCAAGGCCTCTCCTCGAAATCAGGAGAGAGGAGACTGAGGCCTATTGCTCCGCCCAGGAACTTTCTCCCCGAAGCGATTCCTCGAACCGCTTGCCCAACCAGTTGCGCAACCAGATCCGCTCTCAACTCATCCCAATGCTACGAGGACATAACGCTGATATCGAGAAGGCGCTCCTCCGCACAGCCCGAGCTGCTGATGCCGACCTGGCCTATATCGACGAAGAAGTGTCCCGACTATGGGGCTCGGTGGCGATAGAGCGACCCGACGGGATTGCCATCGATCGGACAAGGTTCTCCCACCTCCACCCTGCTCTGAAGCGGCATCTTGTTCGCTCAGTCCTCCGGCGCCTACTCGGCGACCCACAGGGCATCGAGTCAGTTCACGTTGAGAGCCTTGTTGAGGCCATGACCAAGCCGGTGGGAAAAAGTCTGTCCCTGCCCCGCAGGCTGACCTTCCACGGCGAATACGACTATGGCCTGATAACAGCCGAGGGAGGCATCACCTGCCCCTTCCCTGCTCTGGAGGGAGAGCACCGCCTCAACGTTCCCGGTGAGACTGATATTTGCGGCTGGCGGGTGAGAAGCAGCATCATGGATCATCGCCCGATAGATAATGCCAAAGGGAGATTGAAGGCATATCTCGATTTCGATGCCGTGGGAGACGAACTCACCGTTCGGGGACGGAAGCGCGGCGAGAGGTTCCAGCCCCTGGGAATGGAAACTCCAAAGAAGCTTCAGGACTTCATGGTCGATGCCAAGATTCCTCGCCACTGGCGCGATTGCGTGCCGCTAGTATGCTCGCCGCAGCACATCCTCTGGGTAGTGGGCTGGCGCATCGACCACCGCGCCAGGGTCACGCCATCAACCAGACGCGTGCTCTGTTTGGAATTCGAGCTGCCACCAGGCCGCGTCAACTCACATAAGAATGTTACCGGAGGGTGGTTGCTCACTCATTTAGAAATGTTACCGGAGGAGTGCCACCTCCTCTCTTTTAGT